>NZ_JAIWJZ010000105.1:0-4524 GCF_020216105.1 Enterobacter sp. K16B | reverse complement strand
ACCGATACCGGTACGCCGATGATCCTCACCGGCGAGCGTTTGTATCTTAACCGACTGTGGCGCAACGAACTGACGGTGGCGCGCTTCTTTAGTGAGACGAACGCCCCGCTTCCCTGCGATGAAGCGCAGCTTCGGCAGGTGCTGGATACGCTGTTTACCTCTGAGAACGAAACAGACTGGCAGAAAGTGGCGGCCGCCGTGGCGTTAACGCGACGGATCTCGGTGATATCTGGTGGCCCGGGCACCGGGAAAACGACCACCGTGGCGAAGCTGCTTGCTGCGCTGATTCAGCTCTCGGGTGAGCAAAAGTGCCGTATTCGCCTGGCGGCCCCTACCGGTAAAGCGGCGGCGCGTCTGACGGAGTCGTTAGGCGGGGCGCTGCAAAAATTACCCCTTACCGGCGAGCAGCTCGCGCTTTTCCCCAACGAAGCCAGCACGCTACACCGGCTGCTTGGCGCGCAGCCGGGTAGCCAGCGGCTGCGTTATCATGCTGGTAACCCCCTGCATCTGGATGTGCTGGTGGTGGATGAAGCGTCGATGATTGACCTGACGATGATGTCACGTTTGATTGAGGCTCTGCCGCCTCACGCGCGCGTCATTTTTCTCGGCGATCGTGACCAGCTTGCCTCCGTGGAAGCCGGGGCTGTACTCGGCGATATCTGCACCTATGCCAGCCTGGGGTATACCGCGGAACGCGCGCAGGAGTTAGCGCGTCTGACGGGATGTTCGCTCGTCTCTGAAAACCATTCCCTTGCGGGGGCTCTGCGCGACAGCCTGTGTCTGCTGCAAAAGAGCTACCGTTTCGGCAGCGACTCCGGCATTGGCCAGCTTGCGGCGGCCGTGAACCGCGGGGACCGTCACACCACCTGTGCGGTCTTTGACGGCACCTTTACGGATATTGAGAAAAAATCGCTGCAAAACGGGGAGGAGTATCAGGCGATGCTTGATGATGCCCTGCTGGGGTATCAGCACTTCCTGAGGGGCGTACAGCAGCAAAGCACACCGGAGCAGGTGATAGCCGCGTTTGGCGAATATCAGTTGCTCTGTGCGCTGAGAGAAGGACCCTTTGGCGTCAGCGGCCTGAACGACAGGCTGGAACAGCTGCTGGCGCAAAAGCGTAAAATACACCGTACCCCGCATTCGCGCTGGTATGAAGGAAGACCGGTGATGATCTCCCGCAACGACAGCGCGCTGGGGTTGTTTAACGGGGATATTGGAATTGCGCTCGATCGCGGCCAGGGGCTGCGCGTCTGGTTCCAGATGCCGGATGGTAGCGTGAAGTCTTTCCAGCCGAGCCGTTTGCCTGAGCATGAAACCGCATGGGCGATGACGGTGCATAAATCCCAGGGCTCTGAGTTTAACCATGCGGCGCTGATCCTGCCCACGCAGCTATCACCCGTCATTACCCGCGAGCTGATCTATACTGCCATTACGCGCGCGCGTCAGCGCCTGTCGCTGTATACCGATGAACGCGTGCTGGTGCAGGCGATTGCCACCCGCACGGAACGTCGAAGCGGGCTGAGCGCGATATTTGAGTCTCTGTAAACAAAAGCCCTCGCCGGACGGTGAGGGCGTAGTCTCACCCCAGATCCGCCATCAGCACTTTTGAGCGCCGCTGATAGTTGTACATCTCTTTCTTCGTTTCCGGTAGCGAATCAATATCCACCGGCGTAAACCCACGCTCCTGGAACCAGTGAATGCTGCGCGTCGTCAGCACAAACAGCTTGCTCAGGCCCATCTGGCGCGCCTGCGCTGCCACGCGCTCAAGCAGCATTTCACCGCGTGACGAGCTGCGGTAGTCAGGATGCACCGCCACGCAGGCCATTTCGCCGATCTTCTCTTCCGGGAACGGATAGAGCGCGGCGCAGGCAATGGTCAGGTTATCACGCTGAATAATGGTGAATTTGTCGATCTCCATCTCCAGCTGCTCGCGCGAACGACGCACCAGAATCCCCTGCTGTTCGAGGGGGCGGATCAGCTCCAGAATGCCGCCGATATCGTTAATGGTGGCGCGGCGGATCTGCTCCGCACTCTCCATCACAATCTGGGTGCCGATACCGTCGCGGGAGAACAGCTCCTGCAACAGGGCACCGTCTTCCTGATAGCTGATCAGGTGGCTACGGCGCACGCCGCTGCGGCAGGCTTTCACGGCGCCACGCAGAAAACGCACGGTGCCGGAGTGGTAATCGCCTTCTGCTTCCAGCGCTTCAACGCGGGCCTGGGCTTCATTCGGGAAGAGCTCTGGCACGATAACCCCTTCATCGTTCACCACCCCCTGGGAGGAGCAAAACCCAATCATTTTTTCCGCCTTCAGCTTGATCGCCAGCTGCGTGGCAATCTCTTCTGAAGTGAGGTTAAAGCTTTCACCGGTCACGGAAACCGCCACCGGACCCATCAGCACGATGGCACCGCTGTCGAGCTGGCGGTGAATGGCTTCTTCATCAATACGACGAATGCGTCCGCTGTGGCAGTAATCGACGCCATCGTCCACGCCGAGCGGCTGGGCAATGATAAAGTTGCCACTCACGACGTTGATATGCGCGCCCTGCAGCGGCGTGTTGTTCAGGCTCATCGACAGGCGAGCCGTAATATCCAGCTGCAGCAGGCCAGCGGCCTGTTTCACCAGTTCAAGGGTTTTCGCATCCGTTACGCGGGTGTGTTTGTGATAAATCGGCTCGTGGTGATGAGCGGCCAGGTTGGCATCGATCTGCGGACGTGCGCCATAGACCACCACCAGGCGGATCCCGAGGCTGTGCAGCAGGCCAATGTCATTGACGATGCTGGAAAAATTTTCATGCTCAATGGCTTCGCCGCCAAGCATGATGACAAACGTTTTTCCCCGATGGGCGTTGATATAGGGAACAGAATGGCGGAATCCCTGGACCAGTTCGGTTCTACGCTCCTTCACCATGGCACAACCCTTAATGAATGTTTATTCGCAATTTCTGTATTTTTATTCGATTGTGGCCGCGTGTGCAAGCGTAAATTTTCCGCGCCCCACAGAAATCGATAAGTAATCCGTGCGTTAGCACAGGATTGTTTACCCTTTTATAGATGACAGTTTATGCGTCATTCGTTAAAGTTTTCGGTCAATCTGGACATTTTGTATATCAGTCAGTGTTCTTGCTCGGGAGAAGCATGTCGGGATCCAATTCAGCAATAAGCCGCCGCCGTTTGTTAAAAGGGGCCGGGGCAATGTGGTTGCTTAGCGTCAGTCAGGTCGGTCTTGCCGCCACCAGTCAGGTCGTGGCGGTGCGCGTCTGGCCATCGTCGACCTATACGCGCGTGACGGTCGAATCCAACCGCGTACTGAAATATAAGCAATTTGCCCTCAGTAACCCTGAACGTGTGGTGGTGGATCTCGAAGGCGTAAACCTCAACTCCGTGTTGAAGGGGATGGCGGCACAGATCCGCGGCGACGATCCGTTTATTAAATCGGCGCGCGTGGGGCAGTTTGATCCGCAAACCGTGCGCATGGTGTTTGAACTGAAGCAGAACGTGAAGCCGCAGCTGTTTGCCCTTGCGCCTGTGGCCACGTTCAAAGAGCGTCTTGTGATGGATCTCTACCCGGCGAATGCGACGGACATTCAGGATCCCCTGCTGGCGCTGCTGGAAGACTACAACCAGGGCAACCTTGAGAAACAGGTCCCTCCTGCGCAAAGCGGCCCGCAGCCGGGAAAAGCAGGGCGCGATCGCCCGATCGTGATCATGCTCGATCCTGGCCACGGCGGCGAAGACTCAGGCGCGGTGGGGAAATATCGCACGCGTGAAAAAGACGTGGTGCTGCAAATCGCTCGTCGTCTGAAGGCGTTGATTGATAAAGAAGGCAATATGCGCGCCTACATGACGCGTAATGAGGATGTGTTTATCCCGCTGAAGGTCAGGGTGGCCAAAGCGCAGAAGCAGCGCGCGGATTTGTTCGTGTCGATCCATGCGGACGCCTTTACCAGCCGTCAGCCAAGCGGCTCGTCGGTGTTTGCGCTGTCCACCAAAGGTGCGACCAGTACCGCGGCGCGATACCTTGCGGACACCCAGAACGCCTCGGACCTGATTGGTGGCGTGAGTAAAAGCGGCGACCGCTACGTCGACCACACCATGTTCGACATGGTGCAGTCGCTGACCATCAACGACAGCCTGAAGTTTGGTAAAGCGGTGCTGGGTAAGCTGGGTAACATCAACAAGCTGCATAAAAACAGCGTTGAGCAGGCCGGGTTTGCGGTACTGAAGGCGCCGGATATTCCGTCTATTCTGGTCGAAACGGCATTTATCAGTAACGTGGAAGAGGAGCGTAAGCTCAAAACGGCCAAATTCCAGCAAGAGGTCGCGGAGTCGATTCTGGCAGGGATCCGGGCGTATTTCTCTGACGGGGCGACGCTGGCACGACGCGGGTAAATCTTTCAAGCCGGGTGAACGCCCGGCAAATTCACAAATGACAAAAACAAAAAAACACCCTTAAGGGTGTTTATTGTTTTAGAAGTGTTGGTTGCGGGGGCCGGATTTGAACCGACGACCTTCGGGTTATGA
>NZ_JAIWJZ010000104.1:0-29178 GCF_020216105.1 Enterobacter sp. K16B | reverse complement strand
CAAAGATGAAAACGATCCGGCATGGAAAAACGCCAGCGCCGGGTATGAAAAAGTCAAAAAACTCGACGCGGAACAGAACAAACTGGTCTGGCTGACGCCAGCCCCGGCTAACAATACCTGGACTATCGCCGTGCGTAAGGACGTGGCGGAGAAAGGTAAACTGACCACGCTTGCGGATCTCAGCCGCTACCTGAAAGAGAAGGGCGACTTTAAGCTGGCGGCGTCCGCGGAGTTTATCGAGCGGCCTGACGCGCTGCCGGCGTTTGAAAAAGCCTATAACTTCAAGCTTGACCAGGCGCAGCTGCTCTCGCTGGCGGGTGGAGATACCGCGGTGACCATCAAAGCTGCGGCGCAGCAAACCTCAGGCGTTAACGCCGCAATGGCTTACGGCACCGACGGCCCGGTCGCGGCGCTCGGCCTGCAAACCCTGACCGATCCAAAAGGCGTTCAGCCGATTTACGCCCCGACCCCCGTGGTGCGCGAGGCGGTGCTGAAAGCGTACCCGGACATTGCAGAATGGCTCAAACCGGTCTTCGAAAAGCTGGATGAAAAAACGCTGCAGCAGCTGAATGCCAGCATTGCCGTCGAGGGGCTGGATGCCAAAAAAGTGGCCGCCGACTTCCTGAAACAACAAGGGCTTGTGAAGTAACGGGAAAGGGCTGTGCCGATAAAATGTCATAACCGCGTACTGCTGCTGTTGGCCTGCGTGGCCATCGCGGCAGTCGCGCTACCGTTTGTGAATGTTGCCCCTAACCGCCTGATGTCGGGGGAAGGAAAAGCGCTCTGGCAAATCTGGTCGTTCACGCCGTGGTGTCTGGCGTCGGCGCTCGGCGCGTGGGTGATCCTTTCTCTCTGGCAGGGGCGCACGGCGCAGTGGCTGACGCTGCTCCTCGCTGAAGGGCTGTTTATCATCCTGTTCTGGGGAGCCGGGCTGGCGGCAACGCATATGACGTCGGCGGAAAGTCCGCTGGCGAGAACCACGGTGGGCAGCGGCCTCTGGCTCTGGCTGGCGCTGTGTCTGCTGGCCTGCAGCGACGCCATTCGTCGACTCATCGCAAGTAGCGTCTGGCGCTGTGTACTTAATGCGCAGATATGGTGTATTCCCTTATTTCTGCTTTTCAGCGGTGAGCTGAACAACCTTTCGCTGTTAAAAGAGTACGCTAACCGACAGGAGGTGTTTGATGATGCCCTGGCGCAACATCTGACCCTTCTTTTCGGCACGCTCTTTCCGGCGCTCCTGCTCGGGATACCCCTGGGCATGTGGTGCTATCGCCATCCTTCACGTCAGGGCGGTATTTTTGCCGTGCTTAATGTTATCCAGACCATCCCTTCCGTCGCGCTGTTTGGTCTGCTGATTGCCCCGCTGGCCGGGCTGGTGAAGTCGTTTCCGGCGCTGGGAACGCTGGGCATCGCCGGAACGGGGTTAACGCCTGCCCTGATCGCGCTGGTGCTGTATGCGCTGTTGCCGCTGGTGCGCGGCGTGGTCGCGGGCTTAAGCCAGGTCGCCCCGGATGTGCTGGAAAGCGCCCATGCGATGGGGATGAGCGCGCGGCAGTGTTTCTGGAAGATCCAGCTGCCGCTGGCGCTGCCCCTGCTGCTGCGCAGCCTGCGGGTGGTGGCGGTACAAACCGTTGGTATGGCGGTCATCGCGGCGCTGATTGGCGCGGGGGGATTTGGTGCGCTGGTCTTCCAGGGGCTGCTGAGCAGTGCTCTGGATCTGGTGCTGTTGGGTGTGGTACCCACGATTGCGCTGGCGGTTGTTGTCGATGCCCTGTTTGCCTTATGGCTCGCGCTGCTCGGGAGAAGAGCCAATGATTGAATTTCTTGATGTCAGTAAAACCTTTGCCGGCCGCCCGGCCGCGAGCCATCTGAACCTGAACTTTGCCGAGGGGGCGTTTTCGGTGCTGATTGGCACCTCCGGGTCGGGAAAATCCACAACGCTGAAGATGATCAACCGGCTGGTTGAGCATGACAGCGGGATGATCCGCTTTGCCGGGGAAGAGATCCGCAGCCTGCCGGTGCTGGAGCTGCGTCGCCGGATGGGATACGCCATTCAGTCTATCGGCCTGTTTCCGCACTGGACGGTGGCGCAGAACATTGCCACCGTACTACAGCTGGAGAAATGGTCGCGGGCTAACATCGCCGACCGGGTTGATGAACTGATGGCGCTGCTGGGGCTGGAGTCCGCGCTGCGTGACCGCTATCCGCACCAGTTATCCGGGGGCCAGCAGCAGCGCGTGGGCGTGGCGCGCGCGCTGGCGGCCAATCCGCAGGTACTGCTGATGGATGAACCCTTTGGCGCGCTGGATCCGGTGACGCGCGGGGCGCTGCAGGCAGAGATGACCCGCATTCACCGTATTCTCGGACGCACGATCGTGCTCGTGACGCACGACATTGATGAAGCCCTGCGCCTGGCTGACCATCTGGTGCTGATGGATCATGGCGAGGTGGTGCAGCAGGGCTCGCCGCTTGAGCTATTAACATGGCCGAAGAACGATTTTGTGCGCGAATTTTTTGGCCGCAGCGAGTTGGGTGTCAGGCTGCTCTCCCTGCGGACGGTCAGTGACTATATGCGTCGGGAAGAGATGCCGGTGAGCGGCGAGCCATTACAGGAGCAGATGAGCCTGCGGGATGCCCTCTCCGCGTTTGTCGCGCGTCAGTGCGAGGTATTACCCGTTTTGGATGCCCGGGGGGCGCCATGCGGTACCTTACATTTTCGCGATCTGCTGGCAGGGGAGGTGGCGCGTGAAGGCTCTGCGTGATCCGCTCCTCTGGCTGGTAGCGCTTTTTGTCGCCTTACTGTTTCTGATGCCACACAGCGCGGCGCTGTTTAGTACGCTGTTCCCCGGGCTACCGCGGCCGGTGTATCAGCAGGAGAGCTTTGTTAATCTTGCCGTGGCGCATCTCTGGCTGGTGGCGCTCTCAAGCGCCATTGCGGTGGTGCTGGGCACCGGTGCCGGTATTGCGGTGACACGGCCTGCGGGTCGGGAGTTTCGTCCGCTGGTGGAGACCATTGCGGCCATAGGACAGACGTTTCCCCCGGTGGCGGTGCTGGCGATAGCGGTTCCGGTGATGGGCTTTGGGCAGCAGCCTGCCATTATTGCGCTGATTCTGTATGGCGTATTGCCGGTGCTGCAGGGCACGCTGGCGGGCCTCGCGGCAGTACCTGCGTCCGTACTGAGCGTGGCGGAAGGAATGGGGATGAGTCGCGGCCAGCGGCTGCGCAAGGTTGAACTGCCGCTTGCGGCACCGGTTATCATTGCCGGGATCCGCACGTCGGTGATCGTTAACATCGGGACGGCGACCATTGCCTCTACGGTCGGTGCCAGTACGTTGGGAACGCCTATTATTATCGGCTTAAGCGGGTTTAATACGGCCTATATTGTGCAGGGGGCGGTGCTGGTCGCGCTGGCGGCAATTGTCGTCGATCGCTTTTTTGAGCGACTGGCGCAATACCTCAGCCGACACCGCCACGAACAATAAACGAGTACCCTGCCAGCATCACGCCGCCGATGCCGCTTACGGCCATCAGGACAAAAAGGGTAATAACGGCCAGTTTGGTTGCCTTCATCATCTGCTCCTGTTGTTAACAGAACAATTATACGGTGAAGCGCAGCTGTTAATGAACCATTAAATGCCGTTATGGCTCATCCGGGCCAAGGGAATAAACCGGGTAACCACTCTCACGCCATTGCGCCAGCAGCTGTTGCTGGGTGGCGGACGGCACTTCGCCACACCAGACCAGCAGGGTCTGACCGTCGAAAAACTCAGGTCTGAGTTGTGCCAGGGAGTGCGCCAGGACATCCACGCGCCAGCCTTTCTGGGTGGCAATCCACGCTTCCAGCCACAGGCGGGTGGTGTCGTGTACGTTCCAGCCGACCACCAGCGCATCTTTTCCGGCTTTGTTCTTCGCCGAGGCAAGGCAGACGGCAATGTAGTTGATCAGCACGCCGTCGAGCATACTGAGCAGTGCCTGCAAAGTAGACTGCTGGCACTGCAGGCGTCGACGCAGGGGAATAAACAGATGGGTGATCAGCGTCTGCGCCGGATAATCGCGACCCTGCTCTTTTATCCATCCGCGCAGGCGCTGCAGGTTGCCTGCCTGCAGGAGCCGCAGCAGGGTTTCCTGTTGTTCGCGCCAGCGGTGTTGCGTGTCAGGGTCGTCGTGGCTGAGGAGGGACTTCACTTTCCCGACCTGCACCCCGTTGTCGATCCAGCTTTTGATCTCACGGATCCGATCGATATCGGCATCATTGAAAAGGCGGTGCCCACCGTCCGTTCTCTGCGGTTTGAGTAATCCATACCGTCGCTGCCACGCCCGTAGGGTAACGGGATTAATATCACAAAGGAGTGCCACTTCACCTATCGTGTAAAGCGCCATATTCGCCCCCTGGCTTACGCGTCCCCAGCTTAACTGTAGACCCAGTTTGCCGAACCAGGAAGAGTTGATTGATTTTTGAACAAACAATGCGAAGCATGCGCGATATTCAGAAAAAGGTGTGATAACGGACACGATTTTGCGCTTTTTTGGGATGCTTCAAAGAAAGTTGAGCCGTACCCGTGTATGTTACGCGTTTTTAGCGTGTGCGGTTTTGAGTATGTACGAGTTTAATCTGGTGCTGCTGTTGCTTCAGCAGATGTGCGTGTTTCTTGTCATTGCGTGGCTGATGAGTAAAACGCGCCTGTTTATCCCGCTGATGCAAGTCACCGTACGCCTGCCGCACAAATTCCTCTGCTATGTCGTATTTTCCATATTCTGCATTATGGGGACCTGGTTTGGCCTCCATATCGAAGACTCTATTGCCAATACGCGCGCTATCGGCGCGGTGATGGGCGGGCTGCTGGGCGGTCCGGTCGTCGGGGGGCTCGTCGGTTTAACCGGGGGACTGCATCGTTATTCCATGGGCGGGATGACGGCCCTGAGCTGTATGATCTCGACGATCGTGGAAGGGCTGCTCGGCGGCCTGGTCCACAGCTACATGATTAAACGTGGCCGGCCGGATAAAGTCTTTAGCCCCCTGACCGCCGGGGCGATCACCTTTGTGGCTGAAATGGCGCAGATGGCGATCATTCTGCTGATTGCCCGTCCCTTCGACGATGCGCTGCATCTGGTCGGCAGCATTGCTGCCCCGATGATGGTCACCAATACCGTGGGCGCGGCGCTGTTTATGCGTATTCTCCTCGACAAGCGCGCCATGTTTGAGAAGTACACCTCAGCCTTTTCCGCCACGGCGCTGAAGGTTGCCGCCTCGACCGAAGGGATCCTGCGCCAGGGATTTAACGAAGAGAACAGTATGAAGGTGGCACAGGTGCTCTACAAGGAGCTGGACATCGGCGCGGTGGCCATAACCGACCGTGAGCGGCTGCTGGCCTTTACCGGCACCGGGGACGATCACCATCTGCCGGGTAAACCCATCTCCTCAGCCTATACGCTGCGCGCCATTGAGACCGGCGAGGTGGTGTATGCCGACGGTAACGAAGTGCCGTACCGCTGTTCGCTGCATCCGCAGTGCAAGCTGGGTTCCACCCTGGTCATTCCGCTGCGCGGCGAAAATCAG
Source organism: Enterobacter sp. K16B (assembly GCF_020216105.1). Lineage (NCBI taxonomy): Bacteria > Pseudomonadati > Pseudomonadota > Gammaproteobacteria > Enterobacterales > Enterobacteriaceae > Enterobacter > Enterobacter sp. K16B. The sequence goes on along the minus strand of NZ_JAIWJZ010000104.1, from coordinate 23,620 downwards.
CGGGTGATGGGCACCATCAAGCTGTATGAGGCGAAAAACCGTCTGTTCAGCTCGATCAACCGCACGCTGGGGGAGGGGATCGCCCAGCTGCTGTCAGCGCAAATCCTCGCCGGGCAATACGAACGGCAGAAGGCCCTGTTAACCCAGTCAGAAATTAAACTGCTGCATGCCCAGGTCAACCCGCATTTCCTGTTTAATGCGCTCAACACGCTCAAAGCGGTGATCCGCCGCGACAGCGATCAGGCCGCGCAGCTGGTACAGTTTCTGTCGACATTCTTCCGCAAAAACCTGAAACGGCCGTCAGAGATCGTGACCCTCGCCGATGAGATTGAGCACGTTAATGCCTATCTGCAGATCGAGCAGGCGCGTTTCCAGTCGCGCCTGCAGGTGTCGCTCTCCGTTCCGGACGAGCTGGCGTACCAGCATCTCCCGGCGTTTACCCTGCAGCCAATCGTGGAAAACGCCATTAAACACGGTACGTCTCAGCTTTTGGGAACAGGGCAGATAACCATTGCCGCCAGCCGGTTCAATCACCATCTGGTGCTGGACATTGAAGATAATGCCGGGCTATATCAGCCTTCCGCCTCCGGCGGTTTAGGGATGAGCCTGGTGGATAAACGCCTGCGCGCCCATTTTGGCGATGACTGCGGCATTACCGTCGCCTGCGAGCCTGACCGATTTACCCGTATTACCGTACGACTGCCGCTGGAGGAAAACGCATGTTAAGAGTGCTGATTGTGGATGACGAGCCGCTGGCACGGGAAAACCTGCGCGTTCTGCTGCAGGAGCAGCCGGATATAGAGATTGTGGGAGAGTGTGCCAACGCCATTGAGGCCATCGGCGCGGTGCACAAGCTGCGCCCGGATGTGCTGTTCCTCGATATTCAGATGCCCCGCATCAGCGGGCTGGAGATGGTCGGCATGCTCGACCCGGAGCATCGTCCCTACATCGTGTTTCTGACGGCGTTCGATGAATATGCCGTCAAAGCCTTTGAGGAGCACGCGTTTGATTATCTGCTCAAGCCGATTGAAGAGAAGCGTCTGGAAAAAACGCTCACCCGTTTACGCCAGGAGCGCACCGCGCAGGATGTCACCGTGCTGCCGGAAAACCAGCAGCCGCTGAAGTTTATCCCCTGTACCGGACACAGCCGGATTTATCTTTTGCAGATGGATGATGTGGCGTTTGTCAGCAGCCGCCTGAGCGGCGTGTTTGTCACCAGCTCAGAAGGGAACGAAGGGTTCACCGAACTGACGCTGCGCACGCTGGAGAGCCGCACGCCGCTGATCCGCTGCCATCGTCAGTATCTGGTCAATATGGCGCACCTGAAAGAGATCCGGCTGGAAGATAACGGCCAGGCCGAGCTGGTTCTGCGCGCCGGGCAAACCGTCCCGGTCAGCCGCCGCTACCTGAAGAGTTTGAAAGAGGCGATTGGGCTGTAAAACTGCTACACTGCGCGCCATTGCATCATCGACATTCGAAGGCTCTATGCTAAGTAACGATATTCTTCGTAGCCTGCGCTACACCCTGAAAGCGAACAATAACGACATGGTGCGCATTCTTGCGCTGTCAGACATGGAATCCACCTCAGCCGGTTTCGACACCTGGATGACCAAAGAAGACGAAGAGGGGTTTGTGCGCTGCCCTGACATTATTCTGTCAGGCTTCCTGAACGGTCTGATCTACGATAAGCGTGGCAAAGATGACTCTGCGCCAGAGCTGGCACTGGAGCGTCGGGTGAATAACAATACGGTGCTCAAAAAACTGCGCATCGCATTCTCGCTGAAAACGGATGATATTGTGGCGATCATGACGGAGCAAAAATTCCGCGTCTCCGTGCCGGAAGTGACCGCCATGATGCGCGCCCCGGACCACAAAAATTACCGCGAGTGCGGCGACCAGTTTCTGCGTAATTTCCTGCGCGGGCTGACTCAGAGGGTGCATAACCCGAAGGCGTGATTTTTAGCCGGGTGGCGGCTTCGCCTTACCCGGCCTACAAAACCAGTAGGCCCGTGCAAGCGTAGCGCCGCCGGGCAAAAAAAAGCCGGAGACACTCTCCGGCTTTTTTGTTATTTCACCTGCTGACCCGGCTTCGCGCCTTCGTCAGGGCTTAACAGGAAGATATCTTTCCCGCCAGGGCCTGCGGCCATCACCATCCCCTCAGAGATGCCGAAGCGCATTTTACGTGGTGCCAGGTTGGCGACCATCACGGTCTGACGGCCAATCAGCACCTGCGGATCCGGGTAAGCTGAACGGATGCCGGAGAAGACGTTGCGCTTCTCACCGCCCAGATCCAGCGTCAGGCGCAGCAGTTTGTCAGAGCCTTCCACAAATTCCGCGTTCTCAATCAGCGCCACGCGCAGGTCGACTTTAGCGAAATCATCAAAAGTGATGGTGTCCTGAATCGGATCGTCAGCCAGCGGGCCGGTTACCGGTGCCGCAGCCGCCTTCACCTCTTCCTTAGAGGCTTCCACCAGCGCTTCAACCTGTTTCATCTCAATGCGGTTGTACAGCGCTTTGAAGGTGTTCACCTTGTGGCCGAGCAGCGGCTGCTGGATAGCATCCCAGCTCAGTTCGGTGTTCAGGAACGCTTCTGCACGGGCTGCCAGCTGCGGCAGTACCGGCTTCAGCCAGGTCATCAGCACGCGGAACATGTTCAGCCCCATGGTGCAGATGGCCTGCAGATCGGCATCACGGCCTTCCTGTTTCGCGACCACCCACGGAGCCTGCTCGTCCACATAGCGGTTGGCAACATCGGCCAGCGCCATGATTTCACGAATCGCTTTACCGAATTCACGGCTTTCCCAGGCTTCGCCAATCGCAGCGGCGGCATCGGTGAAGGTTTTATACAGCTCAGGATCGGCCAGTTCGGCAGAAAGCACGCCGTCAAAGCGTTTGGCGATAAATCCTGCGTTACGGGACGCCAGGTTCACTACCTTGTTAACGATGTCCGCGTTCACGCGCTGCACGAAATCTTCCAGATTCAGGTCGATATCGTCGATGCGCGAAGAGAGCTTCGCGGTGTAGTAATAGCGCAGGCTGTCCGCGTCGAAGTGGTTCAGCCAGGTGCTGGCTTTAATGAATGTCCCGCGGGACTTGGACATCTTCGCGCCGTTGACGGTTACGTAGCCATGCACGAACAGGTTGGTTGGCTTGCGGAAGTTGCTGCCTTCCAGCATGGCCGGCCAGAACAGGCTGTGGAAGTAAACGATGTCTTTGCCGATGAAGTGGTACAACTCGGCCGTGGAATCTTTCTTCCAGTATTCGTCGAAGCTGACGGTGTCGCCACGCTTGTCGCACAGGTTCTTGAAGGAACCCATGTAGCCGATTGGCGCATCCAGCCAGACGTAGAAATACTTGCCCGGTGCGTTCGGAATTTCGAAGCCGAAGTATGGCGCATCGCGGGAGATATCCCACTGCTGCAGACCGGATTCGAACCACTCCTGCATCTTGTTCGCCACCTGCTCCTGCAGCGCGCCGCTGCGGGTCCACGCCTGCAGCATTTCGCTGAAGGACGGCAGATCGAAGAAGAAGTGCTCGGAGTCACGCATTACAGGCGTGGCGCCTGAAACCACCGATTTTGGCTCGATAAGCTCGGTCGGGCTGTAGGTCGCGCCGCACACTTCGCAGTTATCGCCGTACTGGTCCGGGGATTTACATTTCGGGCAGGTGCCTTTGACGAAACGGTCCGGCAGGAACATGCCTTTTTCCGGATCGTACAGCTGAGAGATGGTGCGGTTTTTAATAAAACCGTTCTCTTTCAGACGGGTGTAGATAAGCTCCGACAGCTCGCGGTTCTCGTCGCTGTGCGTGGAGTGATAGTTGTCATAGCTGATGTCAAAGCCAGCAAAATCAGTTTGATGCTCCTGACTCATTTCGGCAATCATCTGCTCCGGGGAAATCCCCAGCTGCTGCGCTTTCAGCATGATCGGCGTACCGTGGGCATCGTCCGCACAGATGAAGTTAACCTCGTGGCCGCGCATTCGCTGGTAACGGACCCAGACATCAGCCTGGATATGCTCCAGCATGTGGCCGAGGTGGATTGAGCCGTTGGCGTACGGCAGTGCGCACGTTACCAGAATTTTCTTCGCGACTTGAGTCATAGTAGGCATTACTTCTTTCAACTGTGAAAAGGGTTTTTGATATTACCAAAAGGGGCATTATTAAGTAAGCACAAACCACGGCCTTTCAGGTAAACTTGTTCATCTAAGGTCTTATTCACAAGAACAAAGGAGTCGGGATGAGTTCTCAATCCCAGGCCAAATCACCGGAAGCCTTACGAGCAATGGTCGCCGGGACGCTGGCTAACTTTCAGCATCCAACCCTGAAGCACAATCTCACTACGCTGAAAGCGTTACATCACGTTGCCTGGCTGGACGACACGCTGCACATTGAGCTGCAGATGCCCTTCGTCTGGACCAGCGCCTTTGACGCGCTGAAAGAACAAACCAGCGCTGAACTGCTGCGCATTACCGGCGCGAAAGCCATCGACTGGAAGCTGAGCCACAGTATCGCCACCCTCAAACGGGTGAAAAACCAGCCGGGCGTTAACGGTGTGAAAAACATCATTGCGGTCAGCTCGGGTAAGGGCGGGGTGGGCAAATCCTCCACGGCTGTCAACCTGGCACTGGCGCTGGCGGCAGAAGGGGCGAAGGTCGGTATTCTGGATGCCGATATCTACGGCCCGTCCATTCCCAATATGCTGGGCGCAGAGAATCAGCGTCCAACCTCGCCGGACGGCACCCACATGGCGCCAATTATGGCGCACGGTCTGGCCACGAACTCCATCGGTTATCTGGTCACCGACGACAACGCCATGGTCTGGCGTGGCCCAATGGCCAGCAAAGCGTTGATGCAGATGCTGCAGGAGACGATGTGGCCGGATCTGGATTATCTGGTGCTGGATATGCCGCCGGGTACCGGTGATATTCAGCTGACGCTGGCGCAAAACATCCCGGTCACGGGCGCGGTTGTCGTGACGACTCCGCAGGATATTGCGCTGATCGACGCCAAAAAAGGCATCGTGATGTTTGAAAAAGTGGAGGTGCCGGTGCTCGGTATTGTCGAGAACATGAGCATGCACATCTGCAGCAACTGCGGTCACCACGAGCCTATCTTCGGGACCGGTGGGGCAGAAAAACTGGCCGCGAAGTATCACACCCAGCTGCTGGGGCAGATGCCGCTGCACATTACCCTGCGTGAAGATCTGGACAGCGGGAAACCGACGGTCGTCAGCCGTCCGGACAGTGAATTTGCAGAGATGTATCGCCAGCTGGCGGGGCGCGTGGCCGCGCAGCTCTACTGGCAGGGGGAAGTCATCCCTGGCGACATCGCGTTCCGCGCGGTGTAACTCCTCAGCGCGAATGGCCGGGTGGCGCTTCGCTTACCCGGCCTACAAATAGCACCATGACGTAGGTCGGGTAAGGCGAAGCCGCCACCCGACGTTAACGCAAACGGTAATGCATCAGGTAGTACTCTCCCTCCGGAGAATCCCCCGTAGCCTCAATGTGCCAACCGTGCCGCTGGTAGAACTCGATAGCCCGCGTATTCTTCACCAGACACTTCAGTGACCCCGTACTGGTGAACGTCTTCTGCACATGTTCCAGGAGCACATGCCCGACCCCAAGACCTTGATACTGCGGGTCAACAAACAGGTTGTGCAGAAAATTATCGTTCGTCCACACTGACGCAAAACCCAGACGATGACCGTTCTGAGTGGCAACCCAGATCGCTTCGTCACGCGTTGCTGCGTCAAAATCTTCGAGCTGCCAGTCAGCACTGTCCAGCCATGGCCAGGCTTCACGCCGGGCGTGGAGGAAGAGGGTACGCAGGAAAGGGCGGTCGCTTTCCTGCCAGGGGCGAATCAGGATCGTATCAGCGATGATAGAAGATATCTCCGTTGTAGGCTTTGTAGATTTTACCGTCTGCATCGCCAATCAGGACGTAGTTTTCACCCATATAGGTCCAGTGGGTACCCGCATCCGGTGCCGGAAGGTTACGCAGTTGATACTGTTTGATGGTGTATTCCGGGGTTTGATACTGCGCGGGCGCCGTGTCGCCAATTTTAAACTTCGTGAAATCAGCAATGAACTCCTGTTCTTCATAAGCTTTGATGCCGTCAGATGCCGACGCGGTTTGCGGGGCTGCTGACGCTGCACCTGCAAGAGACATTACTACACCCAGAAGCAGCCATGTACGCTTAGCCATTTTTTCTCCAGTTATACCGTTACTGATACTCTCAGCCTGCTGAGAGCCTATTTTAAGTATCCCCGCAGGGGCTGTTAGAAAAAAAATGTAACAAAAGTGGACGATTTTGTGTAGCGCCAAAGGTTAATAACATTACTTTTGTGAATGTTATTTGGGGAAATTAATTCAGTGAAATAATATTTATTTTAACTAAATCTGAAAAGGTGAGTTTGCTATAAGAATGTGAGTCACAAGGCATGCTTTTTATTTAAAGGCGTTTTAAACTGATGAAAGGCAACCGGTTTAATTATCAGTCTTACGTTATTCTGGTGTTTCTTTCCTCTATTTTATGATGTTTATTTCTACATTTAATTATTTGAAAACAGTGCGTTATGATATTGGGTGATTCTTAAAGGGATTGCCTGTTACGCGTTTGGCGCGATCATCAGTGATATTTTAATTTTAATGAAAAACACAATAGCATTTTCTGTAATATTTTTGGCAATAAGTCAGTTGACCGGCTGCATATTTTCTCCCGGGCAAACATTACGTTCATCCGGGAAAAATATTATTGCGTCAGATAAAGAGGGTAATTATTTAGATAAGCGCGTGGATCTTTATCCTCTTACCCCTTCACTGATTGAGAAATTGCGGCCTGCTGTCGCGAAATCTCAGCCAAATCCTAAGCTGGATGAGCAGGTCAGGGAGTGGGAGTACCGGATCGGCGCCGGGGATATTTTAACCGTGACCGTCTGGGATCACCCGGAACTGACAACACCTGCCGGGCAGTATCGCAGTGCCAGTGACACCGGTAACTGGGTGAATGCGGACGGCACGCTCTTTTATCCCTATGTCGGGAAACTGCCGGTGGCAGGCAAAACGGTCTCTGAAGTGAGGGAGGAGATCGCCGCCCGCCTGAATAGCGTGATCGAAAGCCCGCAGGTGGACGTCAGCGTGGCCGCCTTCCGTTCACAAAAAGCCTACGTCACCGGAGAAGTGGTCAAATCTGGTCAGCAGCCCATCACCAATATCCCCCTGACGGTGATGGATGCCGTCAACGCAGCGGGGGGACTCTCTGCCGACGCTGACTGGCGCAATGTGGTGCTCACTCACGAGGGAAAGGATTCTCCTCTCTCCTTGTATGCGCTGATGCAGCATGGCGACCTGACGCAAAACAAGCTGCTCTACCCGGGCGATATCCTGTTTGTTCCGCGTAACGACGCCCTGAAAGTGTTTGTGATGGGCGAAGTTGTCAAGCAGAGCACGCTCAAGATGGACAGAAGCGGCATGACCCTGGCGGAAGCGCTGAGCAATGCGGGGGGATTGAATCAGGACATGGCCGATGCGACGGGCATTTTTGTCATTCGTTCCATGGCTAAAGGCAATGACGCGGGAAAAATAGCCCGTATTTACCAGCTTAATGCGCAGGATGCCTCAGCGATGGTGCTGGGGACCGAATTCCAGCTTGAACCCTACGATATTGTCTATGTCACCACGGCGCCGCTGTCACGCTGGAACCGCGTGATCGCTCAGCTTGTGCCGACCATCTCAGGTGTGCATGACCTGACCGAAACGGTCCGCTACCTCAGGTCGTGGCCGCAATAATGTTTGATTCCATCTTAGTGGTCTGCACGGGCAATATTTGCCGCTCGCCGATTGGCGAGCGGCTGTTACGCCAGCAGCTCCCGGGAAAACGGATCACCTCGGCAGGCATATTCGGCCTGGAGGGAAGCCCGGCGGATCTCAGCGCTCAGGACGTGGCCTGGCGTCATGGGATCACACTGGAGGGTCATCGCGCACGTAAGCTGACCCGGCAGCTGATGCGGGAGTCGGATCTTATTCTGGTGATGGAACCCGCTCATCTGCGTTTTATCTCTGCTATGGCCCCGGAACTGCGCGGCAAATCGCTGCTCTTTGGGCAATGGCTGGAGCCGCAGGAGATCCCCGATCCCTACCGCAAGAGTCGTGAAGCATTTGACTATGTTTTTGGGCTATTGGGCAAAGCCAGTCAGGAATGGGCTCATCGGTTGAGTCAAAAAGGAATGAAGCATTAATGTCGTCTTATACAACAGACAGTTACGGTGCAGCGGCACCCGAAAATCAGGAAATTGATCTCCTTCGTCTCCTTAGCGAGATGCTCGATCATCGTGTACTTATTCTCTCAGTGACCTTCGTGTTCACCGTCCTGGCGGGGCTATACGCCTTTCTGGCGACGCCTGTTTATCGCGCAGATGCCTTAATCCAGGTGGAAGGAAAACAGGATAACAGCCTGCTCAAAAATTTAAGACAGTTCAGTAATGCGCTCTCTCCCGATGTTGAACCCGAAATTCTGTTGCTTAAATCGCGCATGATCCTCGGGGCCACCGTTGATGAATTAGGCTTAACGCAGAACGTGGCACAGCGGGGACGTCTGTGGGCGCGGTTGCAGGGCCATAAACCCGCCACGCTAACCCTGGGCTGGCTGCAGCTTTCACCTGTCGAAGGAAAGCCACGCACACTTCTCCTCACGGTGCTGGAAAAGGGCGCATATCGGCTGGAGGGCGACAACTTTTCTGCTGAAGGCAGAGAGGGAAAAGCGCTGGAAAAAGCGGGAGTATCCCTGCTGGTGGTGAACCTTGATGCCCCACCGGGCACGCAATTCACGCTACAGAGCAGCACCCGTCTGGAGGCCATTAATGCCCTGAGTACCCAGTTTTCCGTGGTTGAATCGGCAAAACAGAGCGGGGTACTGACGCTGACGCTCACCGGCAGCGATCCGGAGCGGATTGCCCATGTGCTTGACCGGATTGCCAACAACTATCTGCAGCAAAATATTAACCGCCAGGAAGCGCAGGATTCCCGCAGCCTTGCGTTTTTGCAGCAGCAATTACCAAAAATCCGAAGCGAACTGGATCAGGCCGAAGAGCGGCTGAATCAATATCGCAAACAGCGTGATTCGGTCGATCTCTCTCTGGAAGCGAAATCGGTGCTCGAACAGATTGTGAATATCGAAAACCAGCTCAACGAGCTGACGTTTCGTGAGGCAGAGATCTCTCAGCTGTTTAAGAAAGAGCATCCGAACTACCGCGCATTGCGTGAAAAACGTCACATTCTTGAGCAGGAGAAGATCCACCTGAATCAGCGTGTTGCCGCCATGCCCTCCACTCAGCAGGACATTTTGCGCCTCAGCCGGGATGTGGAGTCAGGCCGCACCATCTACCTGCAGCTGCTTACCCGTCAGCAGGAGCTGAATATTTCACGCTCCAGCGCCATCGGGAACGTGCGAATTATCGATAGCGCGGTGACGCAACCCGATCCCATTAAACCGAAAAAGACGCTGATTATGGTGTCGGGCACGCTGTTGGGGCTGATGTGCTCTGTGGGCCTTGTTTTGCTTCGTATTGCATTCAGACGGGGTATCAATACCTCTGAGCAACTGGAAGGGTTCGGGGTGCCGGTGATGGCTACCTTACCGCGTTCGATGTGGTTGTGGAAAAAAACGAATCTGCGCCGCAAACGCGTATTGGGTTCGCGCTGGAAGCACAGGATTAATGATGTGCCTTTTCTGCCGGTTGACCGGCCCGCCGATATTTTTGTCGAGGCCGTGCGGGGGCTGCGTACCAGCCTTCATTTCACGTTGCAGGATGCCGCTAACCGCATCGTCATGATTTCAGGACCCACCCAGGACTGCGGAAAAACGCTGGTCAGCACCTCGCTGGCCGCGATTGAGGCGCAGGCCGGGCTCAGGGTGTTATTTATCGATGCGGATATGCGCGAGGGATACGTCCACAACGTATTTGGTTTGAAAAACCACACCGGACTTTCCTGCGTGCTTGAAGAACAGTGCGCCTGTCAGGAGGCGATTCAGCACTATGAGCAAGGCAATATAGATGTGCTGACCTGCGGGCCGGTTCCATCACACCCCTCCGAACTGCTGATGAGCGAACGCTTCAGGGCGGTAATGGCCTGGGCGAATGAACAGTATGACCTGGTGATCCTCGACACACCACCGGTGCTGGCCGTGACCGACGCCGCAGTGGCCGTTCGGGTGGCGGGCACCTCGCTGCTGGTTGCCCGCTTTGGCAAGACCCGCCTGAAAGAGATGGAGAACAGCATCAAGCGTCTGCAACAAACGGGCGCGCGCATCGGCGGTACCGTGCTGAACGACGTGATTAAATCGGCCGCGCAGTATTACCGTGCGGGCTATGACCATTATGAGTATGGCCAAAGCCCGACCCGGCGACAGCGCAAGGATTAATGCTTCACCAGCGTGGCAAAATAATAGACCAGCGGGATGGCGAGGATCCAAAGGCCAACAGGGATGTCTCGCCATTTTCCTGCAATCGCTTTAATGACAATGTAAAACAGCAGTCCCCCTGCAATGCCTGTCCCGAAGCTGTTGGCGATGAGCGTAATCATTACCATCATCAGTACCGGCAGCCCGTCGGTGAAATTCGCCAGATCCACCTTACGCAGTCCGCTGAACATGTTCAGACCGATCAGGATCAGGGCAGGCGCTGTGGCTTCTTTCGGGATCATCAGCGCAACCGGGGTAAACAGCAGCATCAGCAGAAACATGAACGCGGCGGCCAGCGCCGTGATGCCGGTTTTCCCACCCGCTTCCGCGGCCGCCGAGGATTCAATCAGCGCCGTGGCGGCAGGAATGCCGACCCACGGACCTAACGCCGCGGCAATAGAGTCCACCATAAACGGGCGATTGATATTGACCATATTACCCTCGTCATCCAGCAGCCCGGCTTCTCCTCCCACCGCCAGCGTGGTACCCATGGTGGAGAAAAACTCCGAGGCGAAGAAGACGAACAGGAAGGGCAGGAAGGCAATATTCAGGGCACCCAGCATGTCGATATGGCCCAGCACCGGCGTGAGCGAATGGGGCATATCGATGAAGCTTGCCGGCAACCGCGTGACCCCCATCGGGATGCCCACGAGGGTAGCGAACAAAATGGCCCACAAGATAGCACCCGGAATACGGCGCGCCTGCAGGGCAATGGCCAGGAACAGGCCGGCGAGCGCCACCAGCGCACCGGGTGAGAGAAAATCCCCCAGCATCAGCGCATTTGTTTTGGCGTTGGCCAGCACCAGCCCGGCATTACGGAAACCGAGTACGGCGACAAACAAGCCGATAGAGGCCGTCAGCCCGAGTTTGATGGACTGCGGTACGGAGCGGGTGACCACTTCCCGCAGGCCAAAGCGGGTAAGCAGAAAGAACAAAATCCCCGACCAGCAGGCAATGCCCAGACCGATTTCCCAGCCGATGCCTTCACTTCCCGCCAGCGTCACGCCAACCAGCACCGAGCCACCAATGCCCGGCCCGACAATAAACGGCAGGTTAGCGTAAAAGGCCATCAGCAGCGTTCCGGCCACAAACACTAAAATGGTGCCGGTCGTCGCCGCGCCTTTATCCATCCCGCCCACGGCCAGCAGGCCCGGGATGACCACCAGCAAATAGGCGGCGGCGAGAAAACCGGTGAGACCCGCCAGACACTCGGTACGCACGGTACTGCCACGCGTATGCAGTGCAAAACGACGTTCAAGCCAGCTCCCTGGTGCTGGCGAATTAACGGTGTTGTCGGCCATTATCCGGCTCTCCTTCGATATTATTGTGTGGTGTCCGGGGTTTCCCGGTAAGAAATCAGCGGATTAACAATCTGGCGCGTGCTGCCATCCGTCAGTCCAAGATCGGTCAGATGCGGCCCGGCGTTACACGCAAGGCAGGTTCCTTCAATGGCTTTAAAGACCCGGTACGGCGGCTCCCAGTCGGCAATCTGGCTGCTGCGTTCACGCAGCGTGCGAAACTGACGGGCTAGCTCAGCCGGGGGAAGTTCCGACAGCATGCCCGCGATCGGCATCGCAACATGCGCGATGACGCTACCGTTTTGGACCAGCGCCATCCCACCGCCGCTCTCGATCAGCGTGTTGGCGGCCAGCGCCATATCGTCGGGATCGCGCCCCAGCACCACCAGATTGTGTGAATCGTGGGAGTAAGTGGTGGCGATGGCTCCCCGCAGCTCTCCCCAGCCTTCCAGCAGAGCGATTTGCGGCGTTGCCGCATGGCGCGCGTGGCGGTGCTGAACCCAGATCAGGCTAAAGCCTGCCGGTATTTCAACGCGTCCGTCACGCACCCGGGCGTCAGTTTCGCCCCAGCGGGTAAAACGTGCGCCGCTGATATGGCGCAGGCGCGCCACACCGTGGTTCGCGTCGTCGATGCGCAGGTAAAAGTCACTGGCGGCCAGGGGCGACAGGCGCACGGTATCTCGCGGTAGCGCCAGCGGCGTATCAACGATCGGCTCAATCATCGCGCCGTCACGGGCAATGCATTTCCCGGCGACATACACCCGGCGAGCCGTCAGTTTATCCAGAGAGTCGAACACCACCAGGTCTGCGCGTCTTCCGGCGGCAATCAGTCCGAGATCGTTGCGCTGAAGACGCAGGGAGGCGTTCAGCGTGGCAAACCGCAGCGCGTCCGTCGCCGGAAGACCGTGTTCAATCAGCAGGTTGAGCAGGGCGATAATACCGCCTTTTTCCAGCAGCACGTCAGGGGGAACGTCATCGGTGCAGACCGTGATTTGCGACGAGAGGTGCGGCAGCGTTTTCAGGGCGCTGACAATCTCGGGCAGCAGGTAGGGATGCGAGCCGCGGATCTCCAGCGTCAGCCCGGCGCGCAATTTTTCCAGCGCATCGTCGGCGGAAGTGAGCTCATGGTCAGAGGTGACGCCCGCCGCCAGATACGCCTGTAAATCGGCGCCGCTGAGACCGCGCGCATGGCCTTCAATCAGCTTTCCGCTTTCAAGCCCGGCCTGCAGGATCTCCAGCATACGCTGGCTGCCGTTCAGCACCCCGTGCATGTCCATCACCTCCGCCACGCCGCGCACTTCTGGCCAGCCGAGCAGGGTATTCATCTCTTCGCCCGCAAAATCTGCGCCGGACATCTCCAGCCCCGGCGTGGAAGGTACGCTCGAGGGAGCTGCGACCATCACCTGCAGCGGCAGGCTGCGGCTGGCCGCAATCGCAAAGCGGACGCCCTCAATGCCGAGCACGTTCGCCAGCTCGTGCGGATCCCAGAAGACAGCTGTGGTGCCCTGCGCCAGCACGATCTCCGCGTAGCGTGCGGGCAGCAGATGCGAGCTTTCAAGGTGCACGTGCGTATCCATGAGGCCCGGAGAGAGGAACTGGTTATTCAGGTCGTGCGTTTCAAGCGCATCACTGCGGCTGCCGCGCGGGTGGACGCTGGCGATAAGCGAGCCGACAATCCCCACATCCGCCTCGCGGATCTCACCGGTTGCCATATCGACAATTCGGGTGTGGGTAAGCAGCAGGTCAAAGGGCGTTTCGCCTCGTGCGGCCTGAACGGCGCGGCGTCGGGTTTCGGCAGTCATGCAATTAACAGTTCCAGCATTGAAATATTGACGTTACTCTATGCACCCGGCAAACGTTTGCCCAGCTGATAAAATTTATCGCCCGATAACCCCGGGTTATTCTGTGACGGGTGTAATGGAGAATGATGACGGAACCCTGGCAGCGCTTGCCTGCGCTCTCCCTTCGGCAACTACAGTATTTTGTCACGCTGGCGCAGCTGCGTCATTTTACGGATACCGCCAGTAAACTGGCCATTAGCCAGCCTGCGCTCAGCAGCGCCCTGCGGCAAATCGAAACGGTACTCGGCGGCAAACTGGTCAATCGTACCGCGTCGGCGGTTACGCTGACCGAGTTGGGGCACGCCATTTTGCCCCACGCCCAGCGGGTGCTCAGCGTAGCGCAGCTGGCGTTTGATGATATGCAGCAGATTGTGCAGGCCGGTGGCGACGGCACGGTGCGAATCGGTCTGGTGCCTTCCGTCAGCTCGCTGCTGTTTCCGCTGCTGCCGCAGACGCTTGCGCAGGCCTTTCCACGCCTTCGGGTGGAGTTTCACGATCAAACCAATGACGCGCTGGTGGCGCAACTGCTGAAAGGGCAGATTGATTTCGGTATCGGGGCGCTGGACAGCTCGGTTCCCGACCAGCTTAACGTGTTCCCGCTGCAGGAGGATCCGTTTGTGGCGGTATTCCATTGCGACGATCCGCTGGGCGCGTCGGCACACGTGCCCTGGAAACAGCTGGTGGGTCGGGATATTGCCGTCTTCTCCAAAGGCAACATCCAGCGGCTGGTCAGTGCGCTTGCCGAAAGTCATCGTCTTTCGCTGCAGACGCGTTATCAGGTGGACTATATTGAGACGCTGTACGGCCTGGTGCGTTCGAAGCTGGCCGTGGCGATATTGCCGCAGCTTTATACCACCCATTTGCAGGATCCCCGGCTTAAGGTGGTTCATCTTCAGCAGCCGGCACTGTTCCGCACGGTGGCGCTGATGCGTGCCCCGCAGGCGCTTCCTCCGCTCATTGAATCCTGCTTTACGCTGATGGTCGACACTCTACGAACGAAGTAACGCGACACTTCTTTACAGCGTGACGGCGTGCAGCCCGCTAAGATGACCTCTGTTAAATCAAGAGGTCACAATGGATAACCGTAAATTGAGCCGACTGCGCCGCTGGGCGCGGGAAGGGATCATACTTGTTGTGCTGACGCTGGCCGTGGTGTGGGGCGTGGATCAGTATCGAAGACCGACCTTACCCGCCACGTTTAGCGCAAACCCAATGCAGAGCATCGACGGGAAAACGCACGATATCGCGGCGCTCAGCCACGAGCGCCCGCTGCTGATTTACGTCTGGGCCACCTGGTGCAGCATCTGCCGTTTCACGACGCCCGCGGTCAATCAGCTGGCAGAAGAGGGCGGGAACGTGGTGAGTATCGCCATGCGCTCCGGTGATAACGCTAAGCTTGCTCGTTGGGTTGACAAGAAACAGCTGAAAATGCCGGTGATAAACGATGAAAACGGTGCGCTGTCGCAGGAATGGCAGGTAAGCGTGACGCCGACGCTGGTCATTGTATCGAAGGGGAACGTCGTCAGTACCACGACGGGCTGGACGAGCTACTGGGGATTAAAAATCAGAATGTGGTGGGCAGGGATATAAAAATAAACCCCTCTTCCGCAGAAGAGGGGGGGGTATTACTTCGCCAGAACTTCCTGCGCGGTGCGCTCAACCAGCGACAGCAGGATTTTGATATCCTCCAGCGTCACGGTTGGGTTCAGCAGCGTCAGCTTCAGGCAGGTCACGCCGTTATGCTCGGTCACGCCGACGTTTGCACGGCCAGACTCAAGCAGCGCATCACCAATTTTCTGGTTCAACAGGGCGATACCTGCGTCATCGGCCTGCACCTGGCCACGGAAGCGGAACAGCACGCTTGCCAGCTGTGGCTGCATTACCAGTTCCAGAGCAGGCTGCTCTTTCACGTAAGCCGCAACCTGCTGTGCCAGCGTCACGCCGTGATCGATGATCGCCGCGTACTGCTCCTGACCCAGCGCTTCCAGGCTCATCCACAGCTTCAGCGCGTCGAAACGACGGGTGGTCTGCAGCGATTTGGACACCAGGTTTGGCACGCCGGCTTCTTCATCGAACTCAGAGTTCAGGTAAGCGGCCTGATAGCGCATCAGCTCATAGTGGCGCGCTTCTTTCAGCAGGAACGCACCGCAGCTGATGGTCTGGAAGAACTGCTTGTGGAAGTCCAGGGTCACGGAATCCACCAGCTCAATGCCGTCCAGGTAGTGACGATACTGCTCAGACATCAGCAGCGCGCCGCCCCAGGCCGCATCAACGTGTACCCAGATGTTCTGCTTCGCCGCCAGCTCGGCAATGGCACGCAGCGGGTCGATTGCACCGGCATCGGTGGTACCTGCTGTCGCGACAATCGCCAGAATCTGTTCGCCGTTAGCGTTGCACTGTTCAATTTTCGCCGCCAGATCGGTCAGATCCATACGGGAGAATTCATCCGTTTTCACCTGCACCACGGACTGGTAACCCAGACCCATCAGCGCCATGTTTTTCTGCACGGAGAAGTGCGCGTTTTCGGAGCACAGCACGCGAATTTTACGCAGATCGCCTGTCAGGCCGTCCTGCTGAACGGAGTGACCCTGACGCGCGAAGAACGCATCACGGGCCAGCATCAGGCCCATCAGGTTGCTCTGGGTGCCGCCGCTGGTGAAGACACCGGCGTCGCCAGCCTGATAACCCACGCGGGTACGCAGCCATTCGATCAGTTTGATCTCGATGATGGTTGCGGACGGGCTTTGATCCCAGGAGTCCATGCTCTGGTTGGTGGCGTTGATCAGCACTTCCGCCGCCTGGCTAACGACCAGGCTTGGGCAGTGCAGGTGCGCCACGCACTGCGGGTGATGAACGGACAGGCTGTCTTTCAGGAAGAACTCCACGGCGCGTTCAATCGCCGCTTCGTTGCCCAGCCCTTTCGGGTTGAAATCCAGCTTAATGCGGTCGCGCAGTTCCGCGACCGTTTTGCCCTGATACATCTCAGGCTGCTTCAGCCACTGCATCACAGCCTGAGTGCTTTGTTCAATCGCCTGCTGGTAAGCTTCAATGCTCTGCGCAGAGGAGAACAAAATTGGGTTTGAATCAGACATCGTAATCAACAACTCCGGTTACGCCGGGCGAACGCCCGCAGCAAGCAGGGCCTGCTCGAATTTATCCAGGAAGACTTTCAGCTCTTCATCGCTGATCAGCAGAGACGGCAGCAGACGCAGAACGATACCGTTACGACCGCCACGCTCCAGAATCAGACCGGCTTCGAAGCACTTCTTCTGAATCAGTGCAGACAGCTCGCCGTCGCCCGGGAAGCAACCCATGTGGTCAGCGGCTTCGTGTGGCTTAACGATCTCGATACCGATCATCATGCCCAGACCGCGAACGTGACCAATAACCGGATAACGTTTCGCCATCTCTTTCAGCTGGCCTTTCAGCCATTCGCCCTGTGCAGCCACTTTGCCTGCGATGTTCTGGTCTTTCAGGATTTTCAGCGTCGTCAGACCGGTTGCCATCGCCAGCTGGTTGCCGCGGAAGGTACCGGTGTGGTGACCTGGGGCCCATGCATCGAACTGCTTTTTGATACCGAGCACGGCCAGCGGCAGACCGCCACCAACAGCTTTAGACATCACGATGATGTCTGGCTCAATGCCAGCGTGTTCGAAGGCGAAGAATTTACCGGTACGGGCAAAGCCAGCCTGAACTTCGTCGAGGATCAGCAGAATGCCGTGTTCCTGAGTCACTTTACGGATGCGCTGCAGCCACTCAGCCGGTGCCGGGTTCACGCCGCCTTCGCCCTGAACCGCTTCCAGAATGACGGCAGCAGGTTTGCGCACGCCGCTCTCAACGTCGTTGATCAGGTTTTCGAAGTAGTAAGTCAGCGCTTTCACGCCCGCTTCACCACCGATACCCAGCGGGCAACGGTACTCGTGTGGGTAAGGCATAAACTGCACTTCTGGCATCATACCGTCTACCGCTTCTTTCGGAGACAGGTTGCCGGTCACGGACAGCGCGCCGTGGGTCATGCCGTGGTAACCACCCGAGAAGCTGATGATACCGCTACGGCCGGTCACTTTTTTCGCCAGCTTCAGCGCGGCTTCCACAGCGTCAGCACCGGATGGACCGGTGAACTGCAGGCAGTACTCTTTGCCCTGACCAGGCAGCAGAGAGAGCAGGTATTCGGAAAACGCGTCTTTCAGAGGCGTAGTCAGATCCAGAGTATGTAACGGCAAGCCGCTGGTAATGACATTTTGGATGCTTTTCAGCACATCAGGGTGGTTATGGCCAAGCGCAAGGGTGCCTGCGCCTGCTAAACAGTCAAGGTATTCTTTATTGTCTGCATCGGTTACCCACACGCCTTCTGCTTTAGTGATCGCTAAAGGCAGTTTGCGCGGATAACTCCTGACGTTAGATTCAAACTCGGCCTGACGGGCCAGATAGGTTTCGTTGCTTTTGTGGGCATCTACGGTGTCAATACGGACTTTATCCGTCATCATATCACTCCTACAACCGCCGCTTCGTTATGAGCCACGATTGAATAAAAAGTTAAAAAACAGATGGGGGCCTGAAAAAAACGCCGCCAATATAGAGCCTTTTGCCACGGGGCTCAATGGTTAATTTGTTTACTGTTTTGTGACACGGCGCACAGGGGGAGGAATATCCCCGTTTTCAGGCGGAAAATTGCAGTTTATGGCAAATAAAAACAGGCGGTTACGTACTTAACGTTCTGGCGGCAAAATCATAAAAAAGAGTGTGACAAATCGTGCCATCCGCGAACTTAACACGCTTATTTCTGCAACAGGGGCAAAAAGCGGTGGTCAGGATAGATGCGCAACGGAATTCCGCATCAAAAATGGACTTTCAACACGCAGGGTTTCCCGGTGGGTTTCACCGTTAATAATATGCAGGGCACTCAGGCGACCAATTTCATAATGCGGCAGCTGAACGGTTGAAAGCGGGGGGAGAAAGAGCTCTCCAATGCCAACCATATTGTCATAACCGATAACCGCGATATCTTCAGGGATGCGAAGCCCTTGCGCCAGCAGGGTCTGGTACACCATCAATGCGATACGATCGTTACCGCAGATAACGGAGTCGAACAGGGGAATGCCATTCTGAATGCGCGCCAGCAGCACTGAAGGAATGTCACGATAGTGCTCGTCCCCCGACGCCATGTAGCTATGTTCCAGGGTGTCCGGGTCGAGCCCCGCTTCACGACACGCACGTTCCAGCCCCTGACGGCGCCGGGTTGTGGCCAGATGGTCCGCGGGTAAATGCAGGCACAGAGGCTGCCGGTAACCCTCGGCGAGTAACGCCTGCACGGCGGCGTACTGCCCCTGTTCATCATCAGGGATATAACTGGCTACCTGTTCATCGACACTTTCGCAATTGGCCAGCACGCAGGGAAGGGTAAGCAGTTTTGCAGGGAGAGGAACCTGACGTAATCCCATTGTGGTGTAAATAATCCCGTCCGGGCGGTGGGAGAGCAGCAGATCGACGATCGTATCCGGGTTGTCATCGGTAAACATATTCATGACGAAGCTGTTCCAGCCGTGCATCCGGGCCGTCTCTTCAATGGACAGCGTAATCTCCACCGAGAAAGGCGTCGTCACCGTATCGAGCGCCAGCACGCCGATGGTTTTCGGCGAGGCATGCGCGCCGCGTATTTTCTTGGCGGAAAGATCGGGTACGTAGCTGGTCTGCTCGATAGCCTGCTGTACGCGCGCCAGCGTTTCCGGCTTAAGGCGCTCCGGGTTGTTAAGCGCGCGTGAGACGGTCATCAGCGATACGTTAGCCAGCTTTGCGACGTCCTTCAGGGATGCCATTTTCTTACTCCGTTAATGCTCTGTGTGAAAGGGTATACAACTAAGTCGCTGATGTAAAAGGAAGGGTGATGCACAGGCCAGGCCATGCTGCCCTCAGTGATGAATATTTGATCGCGATCTCATTCCTTTAATGTTAACGTTAACTTTCGTGATTAACATCTTAAATTTCAGCCAAACCGCATGAGAAAGGATAAATGTTAACGTTACCATTGCGTCATTACTCCAACATGAGAATGTCATGATGAAAACGCATCACTCTCACAGCTACCCTTTATTAAGCGCATTACTGTTTTTCTTTTTTGTCACGTGGTCATCTTCCGGCTCGCTGCTTTCCATCTGGCTCCACCAGGAGGTGGGGCTAAAGGCAGGCGATACGGGAGTCATCTATGCCGTGCTTTCTGTCTCCGCGCTATGCGCGCAAATCTGCTACGGCTTCATTCAGGACAAACTCGGCCTGCGCAAAAACCTGCTCTGGTTTCTGACCAGCCTGCTCATTCTTTCTGGTCCTGCCTTCCTGCTGTTTGGTTATCTGCTGCAGATTAACGTTTTACTCGGCAGTATTTTTGGCGGGATTTATATCGGCCTGATGTTTAACGGCGGGATAGGGGTACTGGAGTCCTATACCGAGCGAGTGGCCCGCCAGAGCCAGTTTGAGTTCGGCAAGGCGAGGATGTGGGGATCGCTTGGCTGGGCGGTGGCAACCTTTTTCGCGGGGCTCCTGTTTAACCTTAATCCGAAGCTGAACTTCGCTGTCGCGAGCTGCGCAGGGCTGGCGTTTTTTGTTTTGCTGGCGCGACTCAGGGTCTCTTCCGCCCCACACGCTATGCAGGAAGCGGTATCCGGCGGTAAGGTCACGCTGGAAGATGCATTGCGCCTGCTGACGCTGCCGCGGTTCTGGGCGCTGGTGTTTTTCGTTATCGGCACCTGTATTTATGGCGTTTACGACCAGCAGTTCCCGGTCTATTTCTCCTCTCAGTTCCCGACGTTACAGGAAGGAAACGCCATGTACGGCTATCTCAACTCCTTCCAGGTTTTTCTTGAGGCGGCGGGCATGTTCTGCGCGCCATGGCTGGTGAATCGCCTTGGCGCGAAGAATGGTCTGATTTTCGCCGGAATGGTGATGGCAATGCGTATGGTGGCTTCGGGGCTGGTTGAGGGGCCGGTACTTATCTCCATTACCAAGCTATTGCACGCGGTTGAACTGCCCGTTTTGCTGGTCTCTATCTTTAAATACAACAGTTTACACTTTGATAAGCGGCTCTCTTCCACCCTCTATCTGGTGGGCTTTGCCTGTACAAGCTCGGTGATTGCCTCGGTCCTGTCGCCGCTGGCGGGCTACAGCTATGAGAAATACGGCTTTGCCCAGTCCTATCTCATTATGGGGCTGTTAGTGTTCAGCACCACGTTTATCTCCATTTTCCTGTTGCGCTCGGGTAAGTCCTCTTCTGACCCGCTCATGCCGCAACCTTCCACCATCTGATCGAAAGAGTAGAGAAATGACGTATTCCATTACGAAAGCAGAGCTGGAACTTCAGTTCAGACGCGAAGAGCTTAACCTGCGCTGGTATCCGCGTTACCACCTGGCAGCCCGCGCTGGCTGGATGAATGACCCAAATGGCCTGGTCTGGTTTGACGGCTGGTATCACGCTTTTTATCAGCATCATCCCTACTCGACCCAGTGGGGCCCGATGCACTGGGGCCATGCGCGCAGTAAAGATTTAGTTCACTGGGAACACCTTCCCGTTGCGCTGGCGCCGGAAGGGCCTGAAGACAAGGATGGCTGTTTTTCCGGTTCGGCGGTGGTGGATGGCGATACGCTGGCGCTCATTTACACCGGACATAAATTCCACGGCGATCCGGATGACGAGGCGAATCTCTACCAGGTGCAGTGCCTGGCGACCAGCCGTGACGGCATTCATTTTGCCCGGCAGGGTATGATCGTTGACACGCCGCCAGGCCTGCATCATTTCCGCGACCCAAAAGTGTGGCGTGAAGGAGAGAGCTGGTACATGGTTGTTGGCGCGCGCGACGGCGAGACGGGCCAGGTGCGCGTTTATCGTTCTGCCGATCTGCGCGAGTGGCAGGATATAGGCGTGCTTGCGGTGGCCGAAAAAGAGATGGGCTACATGTGGGAATGCCCGGACTTTTTCACCCTCAGCGGTAAACGCGTGCTGATGTTTTCACCACAGGGACTGGCTGCCGAAGGATTCGAAAATCGCAATCTTTTCCAGAGCGGCTATCTGGTGGGCGAGTGGCAGCCCGGACAGCCTTTTGTGCGTGAAGGTGAGTTTGTGGAGATGGATCGCGGGCATGATTTCTATGCGCCACAGAGTTTCCTGACGCCTGATGGGCGCCGCATCGTTATCGGCTGGCTGGATATGTGGGAATCTCCGCTGCCGGAACAGGAGGATGGCTGGGCAGGCATGCTCTCGTTACCGCGCGAACTGACACTGAGCGCGGATAATCGTCTGCAAATGCGGCCGGCCAGAGAAGTCGAAGGCCTCCGGGGAGCGTGGTTCCCCTGGCCGGTAAGTACGCTGACCAATCAGCAGATAGCGCTGGTGGAACGCTGCGACGCGCTGGAGGTCAATCTGCAATGGGATTGCGCAAACAGCACTGCAGAACACTACGGCATTCGTCTTGGCGCCGGGCTACGTGTCTATGTTGATGCGCAGATGCAGCGCCTGGTGCTGGAGCGATACTACCCGCAGTATGGCCTGTGTGGCTCACGTAGCGTCGCGCTCAATCTGAATAATGCGCTTAATCTGCGCCTGTTCTTTGACAGATCTTCCGTTGAAGTGTTTGTTAATGAGGGAGAAGCGTGCCTCAGCAGCCGCATTTATCCTGATGAAGATTGCCGTGATCTGGCGCTGTTTGCCTGGACGGGGCGGGCGTCACTCATCCATGGCGGGGCCTGGCAACTGGAGTAAACACGGGCCTGGTGGCGACGGGCATCAGGTCAGCTTAATTTAAAATACTGCCCCATCTTGATGGGGCGACGTAAATATAGAGTCTTAAATGATGATTATTTTTAATCTTTAGAGAGTTGAGCGTTCATGACTTTCTCATTCTCTACAACCAATTGAAGGGAGTAGCCGCCTTTGCTCCACGTACCATTGTTTGGTTTCCAGCCTTTAGAGAGAAGGTATTCTGCAGCATCCGAGATTGGCTGGTTCATAACGTGATCTGCTTCACTGGTAAGTTGTTTAACGCTGCTGCTCTGTGTAGCGGGCTTCACGTTACATTCACCGTTCGCGTCCTGCAATTGTGTACAGCCTTTCGGCAGGTGCTTGTGTGCTGATTGTGCACGTTGAGCCGCGTTTTCAAGTGCCTGTTTTTCAGCCGCAGCGTTAATTGCTGTCGTGCGGTTTTGCTCCGCGACATAACATGCGTCTTTACTGACACCTTGCGCTTCACACTCAGCCATACGTTGAGCGGGTGAAGAACATGCAGCAAGAGACAATACGGCAGCTACCATCATTAACTTTTTCATTATTATTACCTCAGAAATTACAGTTATAAAGCGCCTTCAGCAGAAGGCGCTGAATGAAAAACTATTATTTAAAATCCGATGCCGACACCGACACCCATTGCGAAATCATTATTCGTTGAGTCACTCATACCCGCTTTCACAACCGCGCTACCCGCATGGAAGGAAGCGCCGACACTGACCGCTTCCTCCCCTTTAAATTCACCGGCACCCGCTGAGAACATTACAGCCTGGTCTTTTTCAACCTGGGGCATGGAAGCCATTGCAACAGCAGAGGCCACGCCACCACGCGCTTCTTTTTTATTACCATCAACTTCATCTTTCAGGTTTTTGAATTGAGAGTGAGTGTTAGCTTGTGTCTGCGCAAATACCTGTTGAGCCGCTTTCAGATCTTTAGCTTGTGCCGTCGATTGCACGCTGAGCGCCTTAAGCGTTTGAGTGTTAATATTCACTTGTTTCGATGTTTTCGTATCTACTTCCTTTTTCGTGATGATGTCTGTTACGCCGTTTTTACCTGGGCGACCATCGCGACCATTAATTACCAGATTATGCTGCCCGTCTAAGTGTGTTGGCTGAACAGATTTCAGTGCAGTTGCAGATCCATCAATAGACGTTTTTATTGGGTCAACCGCGATTTGTATAACGGGCGTTTTCTGCGGCGGCAGAGCCGGTTTCGGAGCCTGGCCGGGCTCAATGTGCTGCCCGTCGAGGTGCGT
>NZ_JAIWJZ010000103.1:0-21651 GCF_020216105.1 Enterobacter sp. K16B | reverse complement strand
ACGCCCCGCGACATGTCGCAGGGCGTGGTGAATTTGACGAACTTTTAGCGAAAATTATCGCTTATCAGCCACCAGTCGCAGCGCATGCTCCAGCACATCGATATCGGCGCCGGCTTTATGTGCGTTCTCGCTCAGGTAGCGACGCCACTGACGCGCGCCCGGAATCCCCTGGAACAGGCCGAGCATATGGCGGGTAATGTGGCCGAGATATGTGCCGTTGCTCAGCTCGCGCTCAATGTAAGGATACATGGCACGCACGACGGCAACCGGGTCAGTGTCTGCGCCTGCGATACCAAAGATTTCCCGATCGACCGACGCCAGAATGCCCGGGTTCTGATACGCCTCGCGCCCGACCATCACGCCATCCATATGTTCAAGGTGCGCTTTCGCCTCTTCCAGCGACTTAATGCCGCCGTTGATCGACATCGTCAGGTGCGGAAAATCACGCTTCAGCTGATACACACGAGGATAGTCCAGCGGCGGAATTTCACGGTTCTCTTTTGGACTAAGACCAGAAAGCCAGGCTTTACGCGCGTGGATGATAAACATCTCGCATTCGCCTTTCCCGGAAACCGTATTGATAAAATCGCACAGGAATTCATAGCTGTCCTGGTCGTCAATCCCGATACGGGTTTTGACCGTCACCGGGATGGAGACCACGTCGCGCATCGCCTTGATACAGTCCGCCACCAGCTGAGCATTCCCCATCAGGCACGCGCCGAACATGCCGTTTTGCACGCGATCGGACGGGCAGCCGACGTTGAGGTTGATCTCGTCGTAGCCGCGCGCTTCTGCCAGCTTCGCGCACTGCGCCAGCGCGGCCGGATCGCTGCCGCCCAGCTGCAGGGCAACCGGATGCTCTTCCTCGCTATAGGCCAGATAGTCGCCCTTGCCGTGAATGATTGCGCCCGTGGTCACCATCTCGGTGTAAAGCAGCGTATGGCGGGAGAGCTGACGCAGGAAGTAGCGGCAGTGTCTGTCCGTCCAGTCGAGCATCGGCGCAATGGAAAAACGGTGTGCGGGAAAAACAGTCTGTAATTCTGACGACATGGCGAAGTTTTAAGCATCTGGTGGAAAAGGGGCGCTACTATAGCACAAAGAAAAGCCGGAGGCGCAGCGCCTCCGGTGGACTTTAGAACGTCATGCTCAGCTGAGCCCCTGCCCCCCAGGTCTCGTCTTCGCCGTACAGCCCCATCAGGTCAACATGCACGGTGCTAAACGGCGCGAAACCGACACCGCCGGTAAAGACATTGCTGTCGTTACCCTTCACGTCCGCGCGATAACCCGCCCGCACCGCCAGCCAGCTCAGCGGCGTGACTTCGGCACCGACGCCAACATACTGTGACGTATCTTCGCTCTTGAAGCCCTTGGTTTCCGTCAGATCGCCATCGGCGGTCAGCGTCACCAGATCGTTGTGCCAGGCGGCCCCGGCGGTCACCAGCGGACGGATCTGGTAGGTGTCTTTATAGCTCACCACTTCTCCCGTACGCCCGTTGCGGATACGGATATCTTTGGTGTCGATATCACGCGACATCAGGTTTTGTCCGCTCACGCCGACCGTCCAGTTTTCGCCGAAATCGGCCGCAATCCCGGCATCCACGTTGAAGCCCGTATCGTCTGTACGGTAGCGGCTGTCGTTCCACTTATTACTGTCGTAATCGTAGATTGAGGTCGTGTAGTTATAGACCCAGGTTTTTTGCAGTTTTGGCGTCACGCCCACGGAAACCGGAACGCCGCCAAGATCGAACTGACGGGCAATGGCAACGCCATAGTCGGACACAATTGCCGCCCGGCCAGAGGCCGTCGAGTTGAGGTTTTTGGTGATTTGGTCCGTGCCGTTCAGCGCAGCATCCAGCGCGACGCCGGCCGCGACCGCATCACTGTTTTGAATACCGCGGAGGTAATCAATATCCTGCTGGTCGATCGACGAACTCACCCGACCATGGGCGTAGCCTTTCGCCATAAACGCCACGGAAAGGACATCGTTAGGGATACTCACGGCAATGCCTGCCCCTGCCGTAGCGCGTGCGGTCTTGCCCTTGAGATAGTCCAGCTCATCGGCAAGATCTTTTGCCGCGCCCTGGAACTGATTAATAGAACCTAATGGATTGGTGATAATTTCAACCGGCGTAAGATTATCCACCACATCCTTATAGTGATTAATTTTGTCGTTGATATTATCAATCTCGTCCTGAAGATTGTCTTCATCCGTGATCTGCGCGCCAACCGAAGGCAATATGACCGTCACATCATCGTCCGGTTTTGCCTTTGCCAGCAGCGCGGGGTTGATTAACGCCCCACTGCCATAGCTTCCCGAAGCCACGCCGGTGCCACCCATTGCGTCGCTGCGTGATTCTGTCCAGGTATTGGCTGCTCCCGCCTGATTTGCCATAAACAAGGAGACAGCAATGCTAACCACCGAAAATTTAAAATTTTTTTTCACAGTATGCCCGTTATAGTCTGTTATGAAATAACCCCTGTCTGTTATCACCCAAACAGGAACGAACTATTGCTGTGAATAAGTAGTAAAAGACCCGCTAATTCTTTCCCTAAGTAAAACTTCCTTACGGCCTGTTGTAATTTGTGACGGCCCTCAATATTTATAGAAGAGGAAATTATTTTTTCCCAGGTTTTCCATCATGCGGCCCAAAAAACTGGGGAGGATGGTCTACCCAGCGATCTTGCCGCGTGGCGGCGTACTCCGGGTTGAGCGGATAGTAGATACGGTTGTGCTTCTTGTTAGCCTCGCCAACGACCAGTAACCGAACCTCTTCGTCCGTGTTATTGATAAAGGTATGACAGATGCCGGTTCCGGCAGGAAAGCCCACGCTGTCGCCAGGCTCCAGCTTCCACAAGTAGCCATTAATCCAGGCTTCAGGGTAGCCTTCAATCACGTAAATGAACTCTTCTTCATCGCTTTCCGCGTGGGGATAGGATGTCCTGCGCCCTGGCGGCAAACGCTCATGATGGATGCCAATGCGCCCGAGCCCGAGCTTGCGGGCCAGCGGCGCACCGATGGAAAACAGCTCATCGCTGTCGGGGTAAGTCGAGTCATCCGCACCTTCAACATCACGCCAGTGCCGAATACAGTCAGGTCTTTTCATTGTTTATCTCCCGGTTTGCGATGGGTCAGGTATAGCACAGACTGGCCGATCTCGGTGTTTTTAGCAGAACATGATAAAGTGAGGGTTTTCCGTCCTATAACATCCGGGGTGCTAAATGGATAAGTCCACAAAAGAGCTGTTAGCGCAGGCCGAAAAGCTGTGCGCGCAACGCAATGTGCGCCTGACTCCGCAGCGCCTTGAAGTGTTGCGCTTGATGAGTCTGCAACAGGGTGCCATCAGCGCCTACGATCTGCTCGACCTGCTCCGCGAAAGCGAGCCGCAGGCAAAGCCACCGACGGTCTATCGCGCGCTGGATTTCCTGCTGGAACAGGGTTTTGTGCATAAAGTCGAATCCACAAACAGCTATGTGCTGTGTCATCTGTTCGATCAGCCTACCCACACCTCGGCGATGTTTATTTGTGACCGCTGCGGCGTGGTGAAAGAAGAAGGTGCGGAAGGTGTGGAAGACATTATGCATACGCTGGCCGCTAAAATGGGCTTTGCCCTGCGCCATAACGTGATTGAAGCACACGGTCTGTGCTCAGCGTGTGTGGAAGTGGAAGCCTGTCGTCATCAGGACGCATGTCAGCACGACCACTCGATTCTGGTTAAGAAAAAGCCACGTTAGCAGCAAAAGAAAAGGCGGCTTTTAAGCCGCCTCAGTGGGTTATTCAGCGTTACCAGCGGTAATCGTTACGGGTTTCCCAGTCTTTGACTTCGTTTTCCGCCTGGTCTTTTGCGTAGCCGTAACGCTCCTGAATTTTACCGACAAGCTGGTCGCGTTTACCTTCAATGACGGTCATATCGTCATCCGTCAGCTTACCCCACTGTTCTTTCGCTTTACCTTTGAACTGCTTCCAGTTGCCGCCGATTTCGTCTTTATTCATCATCGTGTCCTCTTCGTTAAGCGTCGGGTCGTAACGTCCGTTACGTTCTTTTCTGCTGGACGTGATAATTATTGTAGTTAAGGATTCCGCTGTTAGTTTCATATTCGGAATCTTTAACCGTCACGATATATCGTGGCGTGAGGGGAACCAGGTATTGTTTTGCCAGTGTCGGCGCCAGATAAACGCCAGCGATAACCCGCGCAGCGAGAGAAAGACGGCCAACGCCAGCCATAAACCGTGGTTACCAAGCCACGGAAGCGTCAGCAACGTCAGGCCAAACCCGGCCGCCGCGACAGCCATGCTGTTACGCATTTCGGCTCCGCGCGTCGCGCCAATAAACATGCCGTCCAGCAGATAACACCAGACACCCACCACCGGCAAAATGACCTGCCAGATGAGATAATGGCTCGCCAGTTCGCGCAGTGCCGGCAGGGAGGTGAGTAACGCGATAATCTGTTCGCCAAAGCAGGCGTAAATCAGCGCGAATGCCAGCGCCACCAGACCCGACTGTCGACAGGCCGCCCGCCAGACATCCCGCAGATGCCCGCTTTCCCGTGCGCCATACGCCTGCCCCGAATGCGCTTCAACCGCATAGGCAAAGCCGTCCAGCGCATAGGCGGTAAAGGTCAGCAGCGTCATCAGGACGGCATTAACCGCAACGATGTCTGGCCCGAGCCGTGCGCCAAAGACCGTCAGTGCACCAAAGCAGAGTTGAAGCAGCAATGAACGCAGCATGATGTCACGGTTGAGCGCCAGCAGCTTACGGATATTGCCGCGCCAGGCGGTTTTGAGCAGCGTAAGGGAGATCCCGCGCATCACCAGCACACGCCAGACCATCCACAGACCAATAATAAAGGTCCCGTATTCGGCAATCGCCGTCGCCAGCGCTGCCCCCTGCACGTTCATCTGCAGCCCCATTACCAGCCAGACATCCAGCACAATGTTGAGCAGGTTGCCCACCACCAGCAGAATGACAGGCGCACGGGCATACTGGACGCCCAGGAGCCACCCCAGTAGAACCAGATTAGCCAGCGAGGCGGGCGCGCTAAGCCAGCGGATTTCAAGAAAACGCCGCGCCTGTTCCAGTACTGCCTCGCTGCCGCCAACGATATGGAGTGCAAGGTCAATCAGGGGAGCGCGCAGTAAAACGATCAACGCCCCTGCGCCAAGCGCAAGCATCATCGGCTGTACCAGCGCACGCGCCAGACGCAACGGATCTTTTGCACCGTAAGCCTGCGCGGTAAGGCCGGTCGTACTCATGCGCAAAAAGAGCAGCAACATGAACAGAAAGCTGGTTGCCGTCGCGCCAATCGCCACGCCGCCAAGATAAACAGGCGAATCCAGGTGACCAATAACGGCGGTATCGACCAGCCCCAGCAAGGGCACGGTGATATTGGAGAAAATCATCGGCAAAGCAAGACGCCACAATGCCTTATCAGATGCCGTCAGCAGTGACATGAAAAATACCGGAAGTGGGAAATGAATCAGGCTACAGCGGAGCTGTAGCCTGTCAGGAAAAGATTAAAGCCATTCACCGTTGCGAATCACCCCAACCGCCAGTCCTTCGATAGAGAAGTTCTGTTCACGGAGGTCCACCACAATCGGGGAGAACTCGCTGTTTTCAGGCAGTAACTGTACGGTGTTACCCTGTTTTTTCAGACGCTTGACGGTTACTTCATCATCAATACGTGCGACCACAACCTGGCCGTTTCGCACATCCTGCGTTTTGTGAACCGCAAGCAGATCGCCATCAAGAATGCCGATGTCTTTCATCGACATACCGCTTACGCGCAGCAGGAAATCAGCGCTCGGTTTGAACATACCAGGATCGACCTGGTAATGGCCTTCAATATGCTGCTGAGCCAGTAAAGGCTCACCTGCAGCAACACGCCCTACCAGCGGAATGCCCGTCTCTTCTTCCACCAGCAGGCGGATACCCCGTGACGCGCCCGAAACTATCTCAATGACACCCTTACGCGCCAGCGCTTTCAGGTGTTCTTCGGCAGCATTCGGAGAACGGAAGCCCAGACGCTGCGCGATTTCCGCACGCGTGGGTGGCATACCCGTCTGGCCGATATGATCCCGAATGAGATCAAACACCTCTTGCTGCCTGGTCGTTAACGCTTTCATTCCGCCCCCTGGGTGTATATACAGTTATGCTGTGAGTATATACAGTCAAAGGCGATTTTGGAACCAAAAACTGCACAAAAAACCAGGGACTTAATTATTCCTCGAGGCTCATCGGAAATGTGACCAAAGCAGCGTGACCCAGGTGATAACGGCAGTGATAATCGCCAGCAACACGGCAGCAGAGCCCATGTCTTTTGCCCGGCCTGAAAGTTCGTGGAAATCAGAGCCGATACGATCCACAACGGCCTCAATAGCGCTATTCAGAATTTCCACTATCATCACCAACAATACGGATCCGATCAGAAGAACGCGCGTTATCGCATCAATTTCAAGGAAACAGGCGATAATCACCGCGACAATCGCGGCGACGCCCTCCTGGCGGAAGGCCGCTTCGTTGACCCACGCGGCGCGAAAACCTTTCCAGGAGTAGCCAGCAGCTTTGATGATTCGGGTTAACCCAGTGGTATTATTGGCCATTAAAAGAACCTTTTTTAAAAAAGAGCGTCAGTAACAGGGGCTGTAGCGCGTTTCGCTACCGCCTGAAGTATGACGGGTAACAACAGAAATTTTGCGCGCTTTCTGTTATCCTTGCGCCGCAATTGCATTATTAACCAGAGGCTTTACATCGTTTATGTCCGGCTGGCCACGAATTTACTACAAATTACTTAATTTACCATTAAGCATCCTGGTAAAAAGCAAGTCTATCCCAGCAGAACCCGCGCTGGAATTGGGGCTCGATACGTCGCGTCCCATTATGTATGTTTTGCCTTATAACTCGAAGGCAGACTTACTGACGCTTCGCGCCCAGTGTCTGGCGCATGACTTACCTGACCCGCTTGAACCGCTGGAAGTTGACGGTACGCTGCTGCCGCGCTACGTGTTCATCCACGGTGGGCCGCGTGTGTTTACCTATTACACGCCAAAGGAAGAGTCCATCAAGCTGTTCCATGACTATCTCGACCTGCACCGCAGCAATCCTGACCTGGATGTGCAGATGGTACCGGTGTCGGTGATGTTTGGTCGCCGCCCGGGCCGCGAAAAAGGGGAAGAGAACCCACCGTTGCGCATGCTTAACGGCATCCAGAAGTTCTTTGCGGTCTCCTGGCTGGGACGCGACAGTTTCGTCCGTTTCTCCCCTTCCGTGTCGCTGCGTCGAATGGCGGACGAGCACGGCACCGACAAGATCATCGCGCAAAAACTGGCGCGCGTAGCGCGTATGCACTTCGCCCGTCAGCGCCTGGCTGCCGTCGGGCCACGTCTCCCGGCGCGTCAGGATCTGTTCAACAAATTGTTGGCCTCCAAAGCGATTGCCCGCGCCGTTGAAGACGAAGCGCGCAGCAAGAAAATTTCGCATGAGAAAGCCCAGCAGAACGCCATTGCGCTGATGGAAGAGATCGCCGCGAACTTCTCTTACGAGATGATTCGCCTTTCCGACCGTATTCTCGGCTTTACCTGGAACCGCCTCTATCAGGGCATCAACGTTCATAATGCCGAGCGTGTACGTCAGCTGGCGCATGATGGCCATGAGATTGTCTATGTTCCCTGCCACCGCAGCCACATGGACTACCTGCTTCTGTCTTATGTGCTCTATCACCAGGGGCTGGTGCCACCGCACATCGCTGCCGGTATTAACCTGAACTTCTGGCCAGCAGGCCCGATTTTCCGCCGCCTGGGTGCCTTCTTTATTCGTCGTACCTTCAAGGGCAACAAGCTCTACTCCACCGTATTCCGTGAATATCTGGGCGAGCTGTTCAGCCGTGGCTATTCCGTGGAGTACTTCGTGGAGGGCGGTCGTTCCCGTACCGGGCGTCTGCTCGATCCGAAAACCGGCACGCTGTCGATGACCATCCAGGCGATGCTGCGCGGAGGAACCCGTCCCATCACGCTGGTGCCAATCTACATTGGCTATGAGCACGTGATGGAAGTGGGAACTTACGCCAAAGAGCTGCGTGGGGCCACCAAAGAGAAAGAGAGCCTGCCGCAGATGCTGCGTGGCCTGAGCAAGTTACGCAACCTCGGCCAGGGCTACGTCAACTTTGGCGAGCCGATGCCGCTGATGACGTACCTGAACCACCACGTTCCGGAGTGGCGCGAGTCTATTGACCCTATCGAAGCAGTTCGTCCGGCCTGGCTGACGCCAACGGTCAACGGCATCGCCTCCGAGTTGATGGTGCGCATTAACAACGCCGGTGCGGCTAACGCCATGAACCTGTGCTGTACGGCGCTTCTGGCTTCACGTCAACGTTCGCTCACCCGTGAACAGCTGACAGAGCAGCTGGATTGCTATCTGGATATGATGCGCAACGTGCCGTATTCGGTTGATTCAACCGTACCTTCTGCAACGGCCAGTGAGCTTATCGATCACGCGTTGCAGATGAACAAGTTCGAAGTCGAAAAAGACACCATCGGCGACATCATCATTCTGCCGCGCGAGCAGGCCGTGCTGATGACGTACTACCGTAACAACATCACCCACATGCTGATGCTGCCGTCGCTCATGGCGGCCATTATTACCCAGCATCGTCGCATCTCGCGCCAGGCGCTGTTGCACCACGTTGAGACACTCTACCCGATGCTGAAAGCGGAGCTGTTCCTGCGCTGGAGCAAAGACGAGCTGGCGGACGTGCTGGATAAACTGACCGAAGAGCTGCGTCGTCAGGGGCTGATCACCGTGACGAATGACGAGCTGCACATCAATCCGTCACGCTCCCGTACCCTGCAGCTGCTGGCGGCCGGTGCGCGCGAAACGCTGCAGCGCTACGCCATTACGTTCTGGCTGCTGAGTGCGAACCCGTCCATCAACCGCGGTACGCTGGAGAAAGAGAGCCGGACGCTGGCACAACGCCTGTCCGTGCTGCACGGCATTAACGCGCCTGAATTCTTCGACAAAGCGGTCTTCAGCTCCCTGGTTCTGACGCTGCGTGATGAAGGCTATATCAGTGATACGGGTGATGCCGAGCCGGAAGAGACGCTGAAGGTTTACCAGATGCTGGCAGAGCTGATCACCTCAGACGTGCGCCTGACAATTGAGAGCGCCACGCAGGGCGAGTAACACAATGCCGGGTTATGGCCCGGCCTGACGCCCTGGATAATAAAAAGGCCCGGTAAGCGCTAACGCTACCGGGCCTTATTTTTTGAGCGTTGTTAACGCATCGCGTTTAGCTCAATAGCGTAAACGCAATCATTCCGACAATCGCCCCTGTCGTGCCAAGGATGGTTTCCATCAGCGTCCAGGTTTTCAGGGTTTGCGCTTCGGTGGCACCGGTAAACTTACCGAACAGCCAGAAACCGGCATCGTTAACGTGAGAGACCACAATCGAACCACCCGCGATACAGACAGAGAGCGCGGCCATTTGTGCACCAGAGTAGTTGAGCTGTTCAATCACCGGCATCACCAGACCCACGGCGGTTAAACACGCCACGGTTGCGGAACCCTGGATGATACGCACCGCCGCCGCCAGCACGAAGCAGGTGACGGCAATCGGTAGCCCCATCCCGGTCAGCGCTTCGCCCAGCGCCGGGCCGACGCCAGAATCCACCAGCACCTGCTTGAACACGCCGCCGGCACCGATCACCAGCAGGATAATCCCCGCAGGCTGCAGCGCTGCACCGCAAATTTCCATCACCCGGTCTTTCGCCATTCCCTGACGCATCGCCAGGCCGTAAATCGCTACCAGACAGGCCACCAGGATCGCCGTGAACGGGTGACCAATAAACTCAAACCACTCATACGCGGTGGAGCCCACCGGCACAAAGCGCGCGGCGATGGTTTTCAGGCCCACGAGAACCAGCGGCAGCAGGATCAGCGACAGGCTGAAACCAAAGGAGGGCATTTTGCCTTCGCCCAGGTGCGGCTCGGTGACGTCATCCGGGATGTGCAGTTCAACGTAACGGCTGATGAAGTTGCCCCACAGCGGGCCGGCAATAATCATCCCCGGGATCGCCGCACACAGGCCAATCAGAATCATCCAGCCAAAGTCAGCATGCATCTGGGAGGCCAGCAGCATTGGCGCGGGCCCGGGTAGCAGAAACGCTGCCGCTGCCGCCACGCCCGCAAACAGCGGAATAACCAGCTTCACGAGGTTAGTGCCGGTATGGCGCGCCATAGAGAACGCCACGCTAATCAGCAGCACCACGGCAACCTCAAAGAACAGCGGCAGCGCGCAAATCAGCCCCGCCAGACCTATCGCATAGTGCGCGCGGCTGTGGCCGAAGGATTTCAGCATCTTGACGGCAATCTGGTCGACCGCGCCCGTCTCGTGCAAAATCTTGCCAAACATGGCACCCAGCGCGACCACAATCGCCAGGAAGCCCAGCGTGCCACCCATCCCTTTTTCCATCGTCGCGGCGATCTTGTCGAGCGGCATACCGGAAAAGAGACCTGCACCAATAGAAACCACCATCAAAGCAACAAAGGCATGCATACGTGCCTTCATCACTAAAAACAGCAGCAGCAATACGGAACCCACTGCTGTCAAAACTAGCGTTAATGTACTCAAAACTTACTGCCTTTTATTAATGACCTCGATGGTGCTGGCAACAACACCCTCCAGTGACTGATCGATATCAACCACTAAGACGTCTTTCTCATCTTCACCCGGCTCCTGCAGCGCTTCGAACTGCGTCACCAGCATCTGTGTTTTGAAGAAGTGACCTTTACGCGCCTTCAGGCGGCTTTCAATCACCTCGAAGTCACCTTTCAGGTAGATGAACGAGAGGTTCGGATTGCCGTCACGCAGCAGATCGCGGTAGGTTTTTTTCAGCGCGGAGCAGACGATCAGGGAAACTTTGTTGGTGCGCTGCATGGCGAACGCGGCGTCATTCAGCGCCTGCAACCACGGTTTGCGGTCGTCATCGTTCAGCGGCTCG
Source organism: Enterobacter sp. K16B (assembly GCF_020216105.1). NCBI lineage: Bacteria > Pseudomonadati > Pseudomonadota > Gammaproteobacteria > Enterobacterales > Enterobacteriaceae > Enterobacter > Enterobacter sp. K16B. Next base: position 10,661 of record NZ_JAIWJZ010000103.1, on the reverse strand, counting down.
CCGGAGGCCATTTTCATGATGTTGCTGCGCGGATGGAGGAAGTCGCCATCAAGAAACGCAGCATGGAGTTGATGCGCCACTTCGCTGGCCACGGCTGATTTCCCGCTACCGGAAACGCCCATCAGGACGTAAACGTGGTGATCATGATTAGTCGTGCTCAAAGGGTGTCCCTCAGTCAATTGTTACGGGTAACAGTTATCGGTAACATTGTCCTGCCGGGGCAAAAGAGAAGCAATATCCAAACGTGCGCGAAGTGAATAAGTGTGAGCTACTTCAAATTTGTCGATTCAAATAGATCCACCCGGTGACAAGGTGAAACCTAAATCTAACATTTTCGGCGTAACCGTCTCACCCCGAATGCGCGCCAGCAGGCGTTCTGCACCAATGCGCCCCATGCGTTCACGCGGCGTCAGCACGCTCGCCAGACGCGGCTCCATCACCTGGCCAATGTCGTGGCCGTGGAAACCGGCGATGGCCATATCGTCAGGGATCTTCAGCCCCAGACGCTGGCACTCAAACGCCGCGCCGACCGCAAGGTCATCGTTGGTACAGAAAATACCGTCCAGTTGCGGATACTCGCGTCGTGCCTGACGCATCAGCTCAATACCCGAGGTGTAGGAAGAGGACTGCTCCACCATCACGCTGTACGGGGTTAAGTTTGCGTCGAGCATCGCCTGCTCGTATCCCTTCTGTTTGATGATAGTACGTTCATCCAGACGCGCACCCAGATAGGCGATATGACGATGTCCGCGGGCGATGATTGCCGCTGTCATCTGCCGCGCCGCTTCGAAGTTATCAAAGCCGACGGCGATATCGAGGCACGGCGACTGGCTGTCCATGAGCTCCACCACCGGAATACCGGCGACTTCAATCATCTTCAGCGTGCGGGGAGTGTGAGTACGTTCGGTTAAAATCAGGCCGTCGATGTTCCAGGAAAGCATCGATTCAAGACGCTCCTCTTCCAGTTCCGGCTTGTACCCGTAGTGGGCGAGCATGGTCTGGTAACCAAAGGCGTCGGTGACGCTTTCAATGCCGCGCAGCACTTCGGCAAACACCTGGTTGGTTAAAGAAGGCAGGAGGACGCCCACCGCACGGCTGGTCGCATTGGAGAGGATATCGGGCGCACGGTTGGGGATATAACCCAGTTCATCAAGGGCAGCAGCAATCTTGCCACGCAATGCCACGGAAACCTGCTCCGGGTTACGTAAAAAACGGCTGACCGTCATTTTGGTCACACCGACGCGATCGGCGACATCCTGAAGTACGGGGCGTTTCTTTTTCATCGTCCTGAGAAATCTTGAAGAGAGAGATTTGCTCAGTTTATCACGGACAAAGCCCATCCTTCCCCTGTCAAAGGGAAGGATGGGTATTTATTTATGTTTTATTACACTGGCGGCAGGTCAAACAGCAGAATTTCACTTTCGCTGTCGGCATGCACGGAGAGCGCCTGCTCATCCCAGACTGCCAGACCATCGGCGGTTGTCGCTTTCGTTCCGTTGATGGAGACCTCACCTTTCACCACCTGGATCCAGACGCGGCGGTTAGCGGCAATCTGATGTACAGACTGTTCATCTTTCGCCAGCGCCCAGCGGTACAATTCCATATCCTGATGTACTTTCAGGGAACCGTCGCGCGCATCCGGGGACAGTACCAGCTGTTTGCCCTGTTTCGCGTCGAAGCGGCGCTGCTCATAGCGCGGCGTAATGCCGGTCTCTTCTGGAATGATCCAGATTTGATACAGGTGCAGTTTTTCCGTTTTGCTCGGGTTGTACTCGGAGTGACGAACCCCGGTACCCGCGCTCATAATCTGGAACTCGCCCGCCGGAACCTGCTCTTTGTTGCCCATGCTGTCCTGGTGCTCCACCGCGCCTTCCAGCACATAGGTGAGGATTTCCATGTCTTTGTGCGGATGGGTACCGAAGCCCTGGCCTGCATCGATGACATCATCGTTAATCACGCGCAGTGCGGAGAAGCCCATAAAATTCGGGTCGTAGTAGTCGGCAAACGAGAATGAATGCCATGAGTCCAGCCAGCCATGATTCGCGTGACCACGTTCGTTTGCTTTGCGTAAGTAGATCATTGTTTTCACCCTCAGTTCGTTTCGATGGAGTAAGTGTGGACGCAAACGGTCTGGGATCATAGAGGGTGAAAATTGACTCCTCTGTTCAAAAATTATGAACAAGCGCAGAGGAGCCATTTTTGCTTATTTCGCGAGGGTTACCGTGGCAGGAGAAGCCTGTTCAAAGGCCCGCTCAAGGATTTCGAGGTTGGTCAGAACGTCAGATTCCTTGACGTAATTCGGCGTGCCGCGAGTCAGGGTCGCAAACAGTGCGTCATAGACGCGGCCATAGTCGCCGGTTTCTGGCGTAAGCTCTTCTCGGACCGTCACCCCCTCAGCGTTGACGTACTCCAGCACGCCCACGGAATCATCCGCCGCAAAGCCCGGTTCACCCGGCATGATGTTGGCCTTCAGGCTGGTCTCCTGCTGGTCGATACCGTATTTGATAAACGAACCTTTGGTGCCGTGAACGATAAATTTCGGGTAGTCGATTTTCACCAGATGGCTGGTCTTAACGATGGCTTTGAGATCGCCGTAAAACAGCTGCGCTTCAAAGGTGTCATCCGGGTTGGCTTTGTTGCGCAGGCTGCGAATGTCGTACGCCACGTGGTCAGGGCGACCAAACAGGGAGATGATCTGATCCATCGTATGGACGCCGAGACCGTAGAAGGAACCGTCCTGCGGCAGGCCGGGTTGGGTTTCCGCCACCGGACGGTAGTAGTCGAAGTGGCTTTCGATTTCCACGATCTCGCCCAGCTTGCCGCTCTCAATCGCTTTTTTCGCCGTCAGGAAGCAGCTGTCAAAGCGTCGGTTCTGATACGGCGTGACGGTCAGGCCTTTGCTTTTCGCCAGCGCGAATAGCGCCTTCGCTTCGGCGATAGTCGGGGTGAAGGGCTTTTCTACCAGCACGTTTTTGCCCGCTTCGAGCGCGCGTTTCGCATAGTCAAAATGGCTGTCGGCATGGGTACAGACGACGACCAGGTTAACCTGCGGGTCGCCCAGCACCTCATCCAGATCGCTGGTGAAATGAATATGGGAATACTGCGGGGATTGCTCTTCCGGCTTCGCGAGGCGACGGTAGATATGCGCCACATGCCAGCTGTCTTTACGGTTGAGGACATACGGAAGGTGATAGCGGGTGGTGCTTTTACCAAATCCAATAAATGCGCAATGTAGTGTCATGGCTCAGTCCTTTTGGAAGGTTACTGAGTCTAACCATAACAAAAAAAAAGCCAGCTAAAAGCTGGCTAAAGTAATACTGGAAGCAATGTGAGCAATGTCGTGCTTTCAGGTTCCCGTAGCGGTCCTCCTGAATGCAAAGCAATAATAATCATTCTCATTCGCACTTGTCCAATACTTTTTGCAAAAAATAGCGGTTGACTCAAATTTTAAACTCATTGATGTTGAAAGGGACATTTAACTGACTGAGGAACAAGGAATGAGTGAGATAGTGATACGCCATGCGGAACCGAAAGATTATGACGCCATTCGTCAGATCCACGCCCAGCCGGAGGTGTACCACAACACACTACAGGTTCCTCATCCCTCTGAGCAGATGTGGCAAGAACGGCTATCCGACCAGCCCGGCATCAAGCAGCTCGTCGCCTGCATAGACGGTCAAGTCGCTGGCCATCTGTGCATCGCCGTCGCGCAACGCCCGCGTCGCAGCCATGTGGCTGATTTTGGGATTTGTGTCGGCGCGCAGTGGCAAAACCGGGGCGTTGCCAGCGCGCTGATGCGCACCATGATTGATATGTGCGATAACTGGCTGCGCGTTGACCGCATTGAGCTGACGGTGTTTGTCGATAACGAACCGGCGATTGCGGTGTACAAAAAACACGGGTTCGAAATTGAAGGCACCGGCAAGCGCTATGCCCTGCGCAACGGTGAATATGTTGACGCGTATTATATGGCGAGAATGAAGTGACACATTCCCCTCTCCCCAATGGGGAGAGGGTTAGGGTGAGGGGAACCGTCAATACCCCGCCGTTAAATCATCCACCGAACGCGGGTCTGACGCGCCAAACAGTGCCCCGTCTGGACCCACCATAATGCTCTGGGTACTGCCCATCGCCTCTTTCACCGCCACCTTCTGTCCGCGCTGCTCCAGCAGTTTAAGGGTGTCCGGGCTAAAGCCCTTCTCAACGCGCAGTTCATCCGGCAGCCACTGGTGATGGAAACGTGGCGCGTTGGTCGCTTCCGCGACGTTCATCCCAAAGTCGATACTGTTCACCACCATCTGCAGCACGGTGGTGATAATCCGGCTGCCGCCCGGACTGCCCGTCACCAGCCAGGTCTTACCGTCTTTCACCACGATAGTGGGCGACATAGACGACAGCGGGCGTTTCTTCGGCCCTACCGCGTTCGCATCGCCGCCGACCAGCCCGTAGACGTTCGGCACGCCTGGCTTGGCGGAGAAGTCGTCCATCTCGTTGTTGAGCAGAATGCCGCTGTTGCCCGCCACAATCCCGGTACCAAACGTGGTGTTGAGCGTATAGGTCACCGCAACTGCGTTACCGTCTTTATCCACCACCGAGAAGTGGGTGGTCTGGTTGCTCTCGTACGGCGCCAGCTTGCCGGGGCGGATCTCGCTCGACGGCTTCGCCTTATTGATATCAATTTGATCGGCAATGGATTTGGCATACGCCTTGTTGGTCAGCGCCTGCCACGGCACCTTCACGAAGTCCGGGTCGCCGAGGTACTCCGACCGGTCAGCGTAGGCGCGTTTCTCCGCTTCCGCCATTATCTGCATGGCATCCGCACTGCCGAAGCCGAACTTGTGCATATCGAAGTTTTCGAGAATGTTGAGGATCTGCACAATGTGAATACCCCCGGAAGACGGCGGTGGCATGGAGAAAACTTCGTAGCCGCGATAGGTTCCGCTAATCGGCTCGCGCTCTACGGCTTTGTACTCCGCCAGATCCGCTTTGGTGATGAGCCCGCCGTTCTTTTGCATCTCTTGCGCAATCTGGTCGGCAATCGCCCCTTTGTAGAACGCGTCCGGACCGTGTTCCGCAATCAGCTCCAGGCTTTTGGCAAGGTTCTTCTGCACCAGCTTATCGCCCTTCTTCAGCGGCTCGCCGTCTTTCCAGAAGATAGCCTTACTGTTCTCGTGATGGGGAATGACTTCGCTGCCGTAGGTTTTGAGGTCATCGGCCAGGGCGTCATTCACGATAAAACCTTCCCGCGCCAGTTTTATTGCAGGCTGCACCACTTTATTCAGCGGCATCGTGCCGTATTTTTCCAGCGCCAGCGAGAAGCCCGCAACGGTGCCCGGCGTGCCGGAGGCGAGATGTGACGTGAGGGATTTTTTACTGTCGGGGTTACCCTGATCGTCGAGGAACATATCGCGGGAAGCCTGAGCAGGCGCCATCTCGCGGAAGTCGATGGCGGTGGTTTTCCCGTCTTTGGTGCGCAGCATCATAAAGCCGCCACCGCCCAGGTTCCCTGCCTGCGGATGCGTCACCGCCAGCGCGTAGCCGACCGCCACCGCGGCATCCACCGCATTACCGCCCTGCTTAAGAATATCGACGCCCACTTTCGTTGCCAGCGCATCCACAGAGGCCACCATGCCATGCGTTGCCCGCACGGGATGAAAGACATCTTCCTCCACGCCGTAAGAGACCGGAGGCGCCGCTGGCGGGTTGGCCGCCACGCTAAATGTGCCGCCTGCCATCAGCGCAGCGATGGCGACCCACCGCAAAAACGTTGGTTTCATCATTATTGTTCTCCAGGTGAAGGGATCCATATTCCCCGCTTAAGCCTGGTTCACAACTCCTAAAAAATCATCGTCATGGTGAAATCGGGGTAAACTTAAGAGAGACCTCAAGAGGAGGAAATGACAATGAAACGCTTGATGATTCTTACGGCGCTGATCCCGTTTGCCGCGCTCGCACAGCCACTCAATACGATGAATAACCCGAACCAGCCGGGTTACGTTATCCCGAGCCAGCAGCGTATGCAGACCGAGATGATGAGCCAGCAGCAACAGCAAAAAGGGATGCTGAACCAGCAGCTAAGAACCCAGACCCAGCTGCAGCAGCAGAGTCTGCAAAATCAGATGAACGCCAACACCCAGCGCGTGCAGCAGGGCCAGGTCCGCGAACAGCCGCTGCCCAATAAAAACGGCGGGATGTTAGGTGGCATGACGTCGTCAGGCAGCGGGCAGCAGCATATGCTGCCGCCGCAGTCGAATGGCAGTATGCTTAATCCGCAGAACTAAAGTCCGGACCGATCAGGTCAATCGCATCGGTACAGATGCAGTCCACGCCCCAGCGCAGCAGCTCAGCCGCACGCTGGGGTTTGTTAACGGTGTAGACCAGAATATGCAGCCCTTCCGCTTTCAACATCTTCACCCGCGCCTCATCCAGCAGCTTGTGGTTAAGGTGGATAGACACGCAGCCTAAACGCGTCGTCAGCTCGCGCCAGTCTTCACGCCACTCGTCCAGCAATAGCCCGCGCGGCAGCGCCGGTACGGCTGCCTGTGCGGCTTCCAGCGCGTCGATTTCAAACGAGGAGAGCAGCGGTGGCGTCATCCCTTCCCACAGCTCGCGCGCGGCAAGAGCAATCACCTTGCCCGTCAGCGGCCCGGTGCCGGTGGTCGGTTTAATTTCGATATTGGCCATCATGCCGTGCTGACGGCAGCGGTCGGCCACTTCCGCCAGCAGCGGCAGCGGCTCGCCCTTGAATTCGCCGCTGTACCAGCTTCCGGCGTCCACTTTCAGCAGATCGCGCCACGGCAGTTCACCCGCCACGCCCCAGCCGTTGCTGGTGCGCTCAAGGTTATCGTCGTGCAGCAGGAAAATTTCGCCGTCTTTTGACAGCTTAGCGTCGAACTCGATCATCGTGTGGCCGTAGCGCGCGCCAACATCAATTGCCGCCAGGGTGTTCTCCGGCGCCAGTTTACCGCCGCCCCGGTGGGCGACGATGTGGGGATAAGGCCAGTTGCTCATACTCGTTGTCCTGTTTCACCGTCAAATAAGTGCAGGTGATTTTCCGGCAGATGCAGCCACAGCGTGCTGCCCGCTTTCGGGCGCTCCTGATGCGCAAGACGCACCACCATTTTTTGCTCGCCCCAGCGCCCGTGCGCGAGGTTATCCGCGCCCAGCATCTCCAGCGTGTCCATCACCAGCGGCACGCCGCCGTCCGCCTGTGAGGTTAAACCGATATGTTCCGGGCGGATACCGAGCGTCATCTTACGCCCGGCGTAGCCACGATAGTACCAGTTGATCGGCAATGCCATCCCGCTTTCCAGTTCAAAATGCGTGCCCGAGTTGCTGATGCGGCCTTCAAGCAGGTTCATCGCCGGGCTGCCGATAAAACTCGCCACAAAGCGGGTAGCGGGCTTCTCGTATACCTCCACCGGAGTACCAATCTGCTCGGCGATGCCTTTGTTCATCACCATCACCCGCTGGGCCAGCGTCATGGCTTCGACCTGATCGTGGGTAACGTACAGGGAGGTGGTTTTCAGACGACGATGCAGCTGCTGCAGCTCAAGACGCATCTGCACACGCAGCTTGGCGTCAAGGTTAGAGAGGGGTTCATCGAACAGGAACACCGCCGGATCGCGCACAATAGCGCGCCCCATCGCTACGCGCTGGCGCTGGCCGCCGGAGAGCTCGCGCGGACGGCGCTTCAGCAGGCCATCCAGCTCCAGAATACGCGCCGCCTCTTTCACGCGCTCCGCAATATGACCTTTGCCCATGCCGCGGATTTTCAGCCCCCAGGCCATGTTCTCTTCCACGCTCATGTGCGGGTACAGCGCATAGTTCTGGAACACCATCGCGATGCCGCGGTCTTTCGGCTCCATCTCGGTCACGCGCTGGCGGTCAATCCAGATATCGCCAGAGGTCACGCGCTCCAGCCCCGCCACCATGCGCAGCAGGGTGGATTTGCCGCAGCCGGACGGGCCGACCATGACGATAAATTCCCCGTCCGCCACGTCGAGCGTGAGCGGCTGGATCACCTGGGTTTTGCCGTCCCAGCTTTTGGTTACTGCCTGAAGTTTTAAACCTGCCATCTTATTTCTCGCTATCGACCAGGCCGCGGACAAACGCGCGCTGCATGGCTAAAACAATGACTACGGGTGGGATAAGGGTGAGCAGCATCGCCGCCATCACCTGGTTCCAGAGGGTGGTGCCTTCGCCGGTGGCAATCATGCCTTTGATGCCCGCCACGGCAGTGCCGAGGTTGACGTCCTGAATAATCAGCAGCGGCCACAGGTACTGGTTCCAGCCGTAGATAAAGGTGATCACAAACAGCGCCGCAAGGTTGGTTTTCGACAGCGGCAGCACGATGTCGCGGAAGAAGCGCATCGGTGAGGCGCCATCGATCCGCGCGGCTTCAATCAGCTCGTCCGGCAGGGTCATAAAGAACTGGCGGAACAGGAAGGTGGCCGTCGCCGAGGCCATCAGCGGCAGGGTTAAGCCCGCATAGCTGTCCAGCATCTTGAGGTTGGCGATCACTTCCACCGTCGGGAAGATACGTACCTCCACCGGCAGCATCAGGGTGATGAAAATCATCCAAAAGAACAGGTTACGCAGCGGAAAGCGGAACCAGACGATGGCGAACGCCGAGAGCATCGATACCGTGATTTTTCCGACCGTAATGCCAAACGCCATGATGAAGCTGTTGAGCATCATCAGCCAGAACGGCGCGCTGTTGGCCCCCACGCCCTGGGTCCAGATGGTTTTCATGTTCTCGAGCAAATGCGTGCCTGGGATCAGCGTCATCGGCGTGTCGAACACCGCTTTGGTGTCCAGCGTGGCGGCGACAAACGCCACGTACAGCGGGAACAGGATGACGATGATCCCCAGAATCAGCATGGTGTGGCTGAAAATCGTCAGCCCGCGACGGTTCTCAATCATTGGTAGCGCACCTTACTTTCAACATAGCGGAACTGCACCACCGTCAGGATGATGACGAGGAACATCAGCACGACGGACTGCGCGGCGGAGGCAGAGAGATCCAGCCCGGCAAACCCTTCGCGGTAGATCTTGTAGATAAGCGTGGTGGTCGCCTGTACCGGGCCGCCGGCGGTAGCGGCGTCGATCACCGGGAAGGTGTCGAAAAAGGCGTACACGAGGTTCACCACCAGCAGGAAAAAACTCACCGGTGCGATCAGCGGCAGTGACAGCCGGAAGAAGCGACGAATCGGCCCTGCGCCGTCAATCGCGGCGGCTTCCACCAGCGAACGGGGAATAGACTGCAGCGCGGCAAAGAAGAACAGGAAGTTGTAGCTGATCTGCTTCCACACCGAGGCAAACACCACCAGGAACATCGCCTGGCCGCTGTTCTGGGCGTGGTTCCAGTCGTAGCCAAACTCTGCCAGGAAATGGGTAATCAGCCCGCGACCGGGGTTAAACAGGAAGATCCACAGCACGGCGGCGACGGCAGGCGCCACGGCGTACGGCAGCAGCATCAGGGTCTGATACAGACGGCTGCCGCGCACGACATAATCTACCAGCGCGGCGAAGAACAACGAGGCGACAAGCCCGCTGACGGTGACCAGTGCGCTGAACTTCATCGTCGTCCAGAAGGAATCCAGGTAGTAGCTGTCATGGAACAGCGCGGTAAAGTTGTCCAGGCCAACAAACTGGCTGGAGAGTCCGAACGGATCAACGCTTTGTACCGAGTACCACAGCGCTTCGCCCGCAGGCCAGATAAAGAAGATAACGGTGATGACCAGCTGAGGCGCGACCAACAGGTACGGCAGCCAGCGGGAACGGAACACCGGACGGGATGATGACATTGAGATTGGGTTCCTGAACAATGCCGGGTGGCGGCTACGCCTTACCCGGCCTACAAAATAGCCCCCTCACCCTAACCCTCTCCCCTTTGGGGAGAGGGTTAGGGTGAGGGGGATTAGTTTTAATTACGATTTGGTCGACTGCTCAAAGCGGCGCAGCAGCTGATTCCCACGCTCTACCGCGGAATCCAGCGCCTGCTGCGGTGTTTTCTTCCCGGTCCACACGCTTTCCAGCTCTTCATCCACGATAGTGCGGATCTGCGGCATATTGCCCAGGCGCAGGCCTTTGGTGAACGGCAACGGCGGCTTGTTCAGCATCTGGCGCGTCGCGATATCTGCGCCCGGGTTCTTGCTGTAGAAGCCCTGCTCGCGGGTCAGGTCATAGGCCGCTTTGGTGATCGGCAGGTAGCCGGTCTTCTGGTGCCATTCGGCGGCGTTTTCCGGCTTCGCCAGGAAGTCGAGGAACTCGGCCACCCCTTTGTAGGTGCCCTTGTCTTTACCCTGCATCACCCACAGGCTTGCCCCGCCGATGATGGCGTTCTGCGGCGCGCCTTTCACGTCAGCGTCGTACGGCATCATGCCCACGCCGTAGTTGAATTTGGCGTAGTGACGGATATCCGCCAGCGAGCCGGAAGAGGCGGTGGTAATGGCGCAGTCACCGTTGTAGAACTTCTCGGTGGATTCATCTTTACGCCCGAAGTAGCTGAAGTCGCCCTTCTTGTTGAGTTCTTCAAGCAGCGCGATGTGCTTCACCTGCTCTGGCTTGTTGAATTCCAGTACCGCATCGGTGCCGTCGAAGCCGTTATTTTTGGTGGCAACCGGCAGGCCGTGCCAGGCGCTGAAGTTTTCAATCTG
>NZ_JAIWJZ010000010.1:0-29562 GCF_020216105.1 Enterobacter sp. K16B | reverse complement strand
CACAGATTGTCTGATAAATTGTTAAAGAGCAGTTGCAACGCGGCTTTCAGCTCATCGTTGCGAGGTCCCGTATATTACGTTTTCCTCATTCAGAGTCAAGTGATTATTTTCGCTTTTCTCTGTTGGCGTTCATCTCTGAACCCCGCTAACCCGGCGGCCTGTAAGCCGTTGTTCCGTGTCAGTGGAGGCGCATTATAGGGAGTTCTCTGACGTTGACAACCCCTCTTTTAAAAAAAACGTTCAACCGTCTCTTTTTTGCTCAAAACCGTGCTACAGCGCCAGTTTTTCGAGCGTTTCAAAGCCGTAACGACGTAAAACGGGTAAAAGTTGCTCGGTCTCATTCGTGATGGCCATACAAAAAGCAATATTCGCATCAGCTGATTTCGCATCCGGCGCTTCATGCTCCAGTAACCAGGCCGTACGACGAGCGATAGCCGCACCAGAATCCACCAGACGTGTCCCTTCCGGCAACACGGCTAAAAGTTCTTCCTGTAATAGCGGGAAGTGGGTGCAGCCCAGCACAACGGTATCCGGTGGTTCGGGCATCCGCAGCCACGGACGAAGAATACGACGCAACTCTTCGAGTGATACCGCCTTACCATGCAGCTTCGCTTCGGCCATTTCCACCAGCTCAGCCGAACCGAGCATCGCAATCTGGCATTCGTTGGCAAAACGGTCGATCAGCTCGCGGGTATAAGGACGCTTTACCGTGCCTCGCGTTGCCAGCAACCCCACAATACCGTTCGCCGTCAGGCGCGCTGCTGGTTTTATCGCAGGAACGACCCCTACAACCGGAAACTGGAATTTTTCACGCAGGGCAGGAAGGGAAACGGTGCTCGCCGTATTGCAGGCGATAACGGCCAGCGCGAGGGGATAGCTCTTTTGTACCGCAGTAACGATTTCAACCACACGCTCAACAATAAAATCTTCGCTCTTTTCCCCATACGGAAAAGCAACGTTATCGAAGGCGTAGATGTAATGAAGATCCGGCAGGAGATGCCGGATCTCATCATAGACCGAAAGCCCACCGACGCCGGAATCAAATACCAGCACGGTGGGACGCGGATTAGAAGGTGTAGCTGCCAGACAAGGTGTATTCCCGTCCTGCAGTTTGGTAGCCATAAACTGTCTCGTAATCTTTATCGAACAGGTTGGCTATTTTACCACGAACTGTGAGGTGTGAGGTGACAGGATACGAAACTGCGACATCCCACAGGCTTACGCCGCCCATTTTGACCTTCTGGCTCGGCCATGTACCGAAGTCGGTATCGTACCGCGTCCCCAGATAGTGATAGGTCAGACTCCAGTCAAAATCATAGATCTGCGTATCAAGCTGATACTTCACCTGCTGTTTAGCGCGACGATCCAGCAGCTGGTTGGTTGCCGCATTACGCGCATCAACATAGTCATAACTGACAGTATGCATGACCGGGCCAGTATCAAACGAAGCCGTCGCTTCGACACCTTTAATACGTGCCTTGCCAACGTTGTAATACTCCTGAAGGTTATTGTTGAAGTCGATCAGGTTATCAACATCGTTACGATAGGCCGACACGCGCCAGTTCACGCCTGCGGTAAGGCCTTCGAACGCCCCTTCCCACTGCTTGCTCTCTTCAGGATCAAGATGGTCATTACCGTAGAGCCCGTAGAGTTGCCCCAGATTCGGTGCTTTATAGGCCGTACCATAAGAAGCAATGAAACGGTAACCGTCAATAAACTCCCAACCCGCACTGCTCTGCCAGGTACCATGGCGACCAAACTGCGAGTTATCGTCGCTGCGCGCTGCGCCTTCCAGCGTAATATCGCCAAACTTCTGCAACGCCGTCAGGTAGGCGCCCGTGTTACGAATGTCGTAGGCATTAGGCACATAGTTGGTGTTAGGTTCTGTGCTCTGTTTTTGCCAGTCGATACCCGCGCCGATATTGCCATGGCCAACGTCCACAGAGTTTGTCCACTGAACGTTGTACTGTTTGATTTCGTCCAGCGTAGCCGTGGCGTCATAACGTCCAAGATGCGGATCGTAGTAAAAATCCTTGCTGTGGCTGTAACTGGAAAGCAGCTGTGAATGGAAGATATCTTCGTTGAAGCGCAGTCCGGCATCCCAGGTCTGGCTATACAGCTGGCGGGTATCAACCAGCGCGGTTGGGCTGTAATAAGCGTCATAGGCAGTACGGTTGCTGTAACCATATCCGCGAACGAAGCCGCTCCATTGATCGGAGAACGCATGCTCCAGCGCACCGTAGATCGTTTTATTCATGTAGCCGTCGCGATCGGTTTGGGGAACGCCGCCGTTGTTACCGTCCGCCACCACATCAAAGCCTTTGGTATACGTGTAATCACCGGCCAGCGTCACACGCGTAGTTTCACCCAGCGTCTGCTGGGTACTGCCGCCATAATTTTGGTAACCGTGCGAGCCTACGCCTGCATTCAGAGTCGTACCATCTTTGGCGCGGGTGGTAATGATGTTCACTACGCCACCAATCGCATCGGAGCCATACACCGCCGAACGCGGGCCACGGATGTATTCGATACGCTGCACCAGCGCGATCGGAAACTGGCTGAGATCCGATGCGCCTGTGACGCCCGCCTGGTTAAGTCGGATCCCGTCGACAAGGATGAGAACATGACTGGAATTCGTACCGCGTATAAAGAGTGAAGAATACTGCCCCATTCCGCCGTTTTGTGCGGTATCCACACCCGGCAGGCGGCGCATAACATCGACAACGGTCGTGGATTGCCAGCGCTCAATATCCTCACGCGTCACCACGGACGTCGGCGCCAGAACTGTTTTTTCCTGTTGTTCAAAACGATTTGCCGTCACCACCAACGAGTCTGCGCTATCCTGCGCCCAGCCCGAAAATGCCGTGACGGAAAACGCCGTCAACAGCGATACTTTTTTAATCATTGTTAAAGCATCCACAATATAAGAAGGATGCCGCAGGCCTCATCGATAGCACGCGATGATGAAACCAAATGCGACGTGATCCCGGCAGGTCTTCGGGCTAGGTGGCTTTATAAGGATGAAGACTTCCCATTTTCACAGTGTCTACAACGCTCATCCCGCCAGTCGTTACCGCTGCGCGTCAGCTCCAGATTTACACTGGATTCCCTTTTCACTCTCATGAGACCGGAAACAGAATGCTACAATTAGACACGTATAGATGTCCAGACAGCTATTAGCCATTAAATCTGGACATCCCCTGAACAATCCCTACAATCCCCGCGTAATTCTTTATCACTCAGGACGCATCATGACCCCCGAACACCTCCCGACCGAACAGTACGACGCGCAGCTGGCAGAGAAAGTTGTCCGCCTGCAAAGTATGATGACGCCGTTTAACGCGCCCGTTCCCGAGGTGTTTCGCTCGCCTGTCAGCCACTATCGTATGCGCGCCGAGTTCCGCATCTGGCATGACGGGGATGACCTGTACCACATTATTTTCGATCAGCAGACCAAATCCCGCATTCGCGTGGACAGCTTCCCGGCCGCGAGTGAGCTTATCAACCAGCTTATGACGCTAATGATCGACGGCGTACGTGATAACCCGGTGCTGCGCCACAAGCTGTTCCAGATCGACTATCTGACCACGCAAAGTAACCAGGCTATCGTCTCCCTGCTGTATCACAAAGCGCTGAATGACGAGTGGCGCGAGCAGGCCGAAGCGCTGCGTGATGCGCTTCGGGCGCAGAACATCAACGTTCATCTGATTGGCCGCGCGACAAAAACCAAAATCATGCTCGATCAGGATTACGTCGACGAGCGTCTGCCGGTGGCGGGTAAAGAGATGATTTATCGTCAGGTGGAGAACAGTTTTACCCAGCCGAACGCCGCGATGAATGTGCAGATGCTGGAGTGGGCGCTGAAGGCAACGGAAGGGTCAACGGGCGATCTGCTTGAACTGTACTGCGGTAACGGCAACTTCTCTCTGGCGCTGGCACGTAACTTCGATCGCGTGCTGGCGACGGAAATTGCCAAGCCGTCAGTTGCCGCCGCGCAGTACAACATTGCCGCCAACCATATTGATAACGTGCAGATCATCCGTATGGCCGCTGAAGAGTTTACCCAGGCCATGAACGGCGTACGCCAGTTTAACCGTCTGGAGGGGATCGATTTGAAGAGCTACCAGTGTGAGACGATTTTTGTCGACCCGCCGCGCAGTGGACTCGACAGCGAAACCGAAAAGATGGTGCAGGCGTACCCGCGTATTTTGTACATCTCCTGCAACCCGGAGACACTGTGCAAGAACCTTGAAACATTAGGCCAGACGCACAGAGTTGAACGTCTGGCACTGTTCGATCAGTTCCCGTATACCCACCATATGGAGTGCGGCGTTTTACTTACCGCACGGTGATCTACAGGCCGGGTAAGCGTAGCGCCACCCGGCGTTTTTGGCAGGTGGCGCTTCGCTTACCTGCCCTACAAATGATTCATTACTCCGGCAACTGGCTTTTGCGGCTACGCATGCGAGCGCCGATCCAGAATACCAGCGCAACAGACAGTACCGCAGGGAAGAAGTTAGAGCCGATATCCGGATACTCCGCGCGCACCACCGTGCTGTAGAGCAGTACACCCAGAATAAAGCAGGCCGCCGCCAGTCCCGGCAACCCGACCGGCATCGTGCGGTTCAGGTAACGTTGATGCAGACAGTAAACGGTCAACACCAGCGCAATAAGCGGGAAAATTGAAAACGGAACAATGGAGCTAAAAATAGCGGCAAACGTCCCATTAATGGATAAGCCAGCGATCAATGCCAGCAACAGCGTCCCTTTATCCTGACCTGACTGTTTCATTACTCACCTTCACTCTTCGGTTTGATGTGCCAGTTTCTCTTGTTCACGGCGATACCAGTAGTATGCCCCTTTGGAGATCATCCTTAGCTGCAATACCAGTCGCTCTTCAAGCTGCTTACGTTGTTCAATGCTGACATCCAGCGCTTCGGCACCCGCGCTGAACACAATCGTCACCATCGCCTCGGCCTGCGCCTCAGTAAACGCACGTGGCATATGATTTTCGAGTTCAAGATAGTCGGCAAGTTCCGCGATGAAATGCTGAATTTCACGCGCGACGGCGGCACGAAACGCCGCTGATGTCCCCGAACGCTCGCGCAAAAGCAGACGAAACGCGTTGGGGTTATTGCCGATAAATTCCATAAAGGTCGATACCGAGGTGCGGATGACGCTGCCCCCTTTGGCGATACGCTGACGCGCCTGGCGCATCAACTGGCGCAGCATCAGGCCGCTTTCATCGACCATGGTCAGGCCCAGTTCATCCACATCACGGAAATGACGATAAAAGGATGTTGGCGCAATCCCGGCCTCGCGTGCGACTTCGCGCAGGCTCAAACTGGCAAAACTTCGCTCAGCACTCAGTTGACTGAATGCGGCTTCCACCAGCGAACGCCGGGTTTTCTCTTTTTGTTGTGCTCTTACGCCCATCACGATAGTTGAATCCTTCCAAAGGCCTGATGGCACTATACCAGAGAATAAAATTAATCTGTTTGCTCAGCTTTGTGAATGATTGTTTACGTGCGGTTTGTGCTCCACTGCCGGAAAAAAGCACAACGATAATTGGGTTACTCGGGCAATGATGTTATGATTCTGTTGCTTTTATGTATAAGAACAGGTAAGCCTTGCCATGCCACATTCCTACGATTACGACGCAATAGTTATTGGTTCCGGCCCCGGCGGTGAAGGTGCTGCTATGGGTCTGGTGAAACAGGGAGCCAGAGTAGCGGTCATTGAGCGCTACCATAATGTCGGCGGCGGTTGCACCCACTGGGGCACCATCCCTTCCAAAGCCCTCCGCCACGCCGTTAGCCGCATTATTGAATTTAACCAGAACCCTCTTTACAGCGACCACTCCCGACTTCTTCGTTCATCCTTTGCTGACATCCTGAACCACGCGGATACCGTCATTAACCAGCAGACACGTATGCGTCAGGGATTTTATGAGCGTAACCACTGTGAGATTTTGCAGGGCAACGCGCATTTTGTGGATGAACACACGCTGGCACTCGAGTGCCACGACGGTTCGGTTGAAACCCTTACCGCCGAAAAATTTGTCATCGCCTGCGGTTCACGCCCTTACCATCCGGCCGACGTGGACTTCTCACATCCGCGCGTCTATGACAGTGACTCCATTCTGAGCCTGCACCATGAACCCCGTCACGTCATTATCTATGGTGCGGGAGTCATTGGCTGTGAATATGCGTCGATCTTCCGCGGAATGGATGTCAAAGTTGACCTGATCAACACCCGCGATCGCCTGCTGGCGTTCCTCGATCAGGAGATGTCAGACTCGCTCTCCTACCACTTCTGGAACAGCGGCGTGGTGATTCGCCACAACGAAGAATATGAGAAGATTGAAGGCTGTGACGACGGGGTGATCATGCACCTCAAGTCCGGCAAGAAGCTGAAAGCTGACTGTCTGCTGTATGCCAACGGCCGTACCGGTAACACCGATTCGCTGCAGCTGGAAAATATCGGCCTTGAAACCGACAGCCGTGGTCAGCTGAAGGTCAACAGCATGTATCAGACCGCCCTGCCGCATATCTACGCGGTTGGCGACGTGATTGGCTACCCAAGTCTGGCCTCTGCCGCTTATGACCAGGGGCGCATCGCGGCTCAGGCGCTGGTAAAAGGCGAAGCGACGGCGCATCTGATCGAAGATATCCCGACGGGCATCTATACCATCCCGGAAATCAGTTCTGTCGGCAAAACCGAGCAGCAACTGACCTCAATGAAGGTGCCTTACGAGGTAGGGCGCGCGCAGTTTAAACATCTGGCGCGGGCGCAAATCGTGGGGATGAGCGTGGGGACGCTGAAGATCCTGTTCCATCGCGAGACGAAAGAGATCCTCGGGATTCACTGCTTTGGTGAACGCGCCGCGGAAATCATTCATATCGGCCAGGCCATCATGGAGCAGAAAGGTGGTGGCAACACCATTGAGTACTTCGTTAACACCACCTTTAACTACCCGACCATGGCCGAAGCCTATCGGGTCGCTGCCTTAAACGGTTTAAACCGCCTGTTTTAACGCACTGTCGAAATGGCCATCCATCGCACCACGGATGGCCTCTGCCAGCTGCTCATAGCGGCTGCGCAGCGGTGAGCCCGGGCGATAGACCAGACCAATGGTTCGACGCGGCTCTGGCTTAATGCACGGCAAGTAAACCACACCATCGCGTTTGCGTTCGCGCGGTACCGCCAGCGCCGGCAGCAGCGTGATTCCGCTTCCCGCCGCGACCATATTACGCAGCGTTTCCAGGCTGGTTGCGCGGAAATGGGTATCCTCATCAGCGCCCGCTTCAAAGCAGAAGCCCATCGCCTGATCGCGCAGGCAGTGGCCGTCTTCCAGCATCAGCAGCTTTTCACCGGCGAGATCGGCCATCGGCACACGATCGCGGTTCGCCCACGGGTGATCTTCGTAGATCGCCAGCATCATTGGCTCATCGAACAGCGGCACTTCAATAAAGGCTTCACTCTCTTTCACCAGCGCCAGAATGGCGCAGTCGAGCTTGCCGCTGTCCAGCTGTGCCAGCAGCTGATGGGTTTGCGCTTCATGCAGGTACATTTCGAGTTTCGGGAACGTCTGGTGCAGCATTGGAATGATGTGCGGCAGCAGGTACGGACCAACGGTTGGGATCAGGCCAATATGCAGTGGGCCAGACATCGCCTCTCCCTGCTGGCTTGCCATTTCCTTGAGCACTTTGACCTCGCGCAGCACGGTGCGCGCCTGATCCACCAGCAGTAAACCTGCCTGTGTGAACAGTACCTTACGACTGGTGCGCTCCAGCAACATCACGCCCAGCTCGTCTTCCAGCTTGCGGATCTGACCGCTCAGCGTGGGCTGGCTGACATGGCAGGAATCTGCCGCGCGGCGAAAGTGACGATGCTCGGCTAACGCTACCAGGTATTCAAGATCACGAATATTCATTATTCATCCTCCGTCGCCACGATAGTTCATGGCGATAGATAGCATAGCAACGAACGATTATCCCTATCAAGCATTCTGTTGAATAATACATCACATAGACGAGGCGGCACGTGTTTGACCCTTGACGTCCCCGCCCCGTCATCGGGTTTCTCCCAAAACTCGAACAACTAAAGCCAACGTGAACTTTTGCGGACCCCGTGGTCCGCTTTTTTTTTGCGCAAAAAAGCCTGGGGATAAAAGCAAAATGGCAACCGAAGTTGCCATTTTTAGTGTTTGCGCCCTCTCCCTGTGGGAGAGGGCCGGGGTGAGGGCACCAGCCCGCACAAATCAAACCAACCGGTTTTTCGCATCCGCTATCGCCTGCGCCACCTGCTTCGGCGACACGCCGCCTTTCGCCGCACGCTTATCCAGGCAGGACTGCAGCGAAAGAATCGGATACACATCATCCCCGATCGCCGCGCTGAATTTCTGCAGGTCAGCAAGGGCCAGTTCTTCCAGCGGTTTCCCCTGACGAATCGCTTCCACCACCGCTTCACCGACAATATGGTGCGCTTCACGGAACGGTACGCCTTTCGCTACCAGATAATCCGCCAGTTCAGTCGCATTCGCGTAGCCCTGCTGGGCCGCTTCCTGGCAGCGTGGACGCTTCACCTGAATGCCGTCCAGCACCAGCGCGCCCATATGCAGACAGTCCAGCCAGGTGTCGAGTGCGTCGAACAGCCCTTCTTTGTCTTCCTGCATATCTTTGTTGTACGCCAGCGGGAGCCCTTTCAGGGTCATCATCATGCCGGTCAGCGCACCCTGTACACGGCCACACTTACCGCGGATCAGCTCCAGCGCATCCGGGTTTTTCTTCTGCGGCATCAGCGAAGAGCCAGACGTCACACGGTCAGACAGCTCGACGAAGCCCGCTTCGCCAGAGTTAAAGAAGATCAGGTCTTCCGCAAAGCGCGACAGGTGCACCATACCGATAGACGCGTCAGAGAGCAGTTCCAGCACGTGGTCACGATCGGAGACGCTATCCAGGCTGTTGCGGGTAGCAGAGGCAAAGCCCAGCCAGCCTGCCAGCTGTTCACGGTCGATTTCATACGCCGTACCGGCCAGCGCGCCGCTGCCCAGCGGGCTGACGTCCAGACGTTTCAGGGTATCCTGCAGACGGCTTTCATCGCGCGCCAGCATCTCAACATAGGCCAGACACCAGTGCGCAAAGGTCACCGGCTGCGCGCGCTGCAGATGGGTATAACCCGGCATCACCGCATCCTGGTTGTTCTGTGCGGTCTCCACCAGCGCGCTCTGCAGTTGACGGTTGGCCGCCAGCAGTTCGCCAACGGTATCTTTACACCACAGCTTCAGGTCGGTGGCGACCTGGTCGTTACGGCTCCGGCCAGTGTGAAGCTTTTTACCCAGCTGGCCGACTTTGTCGATCAGCTTGCCTTCCACCCAGCTATGAATATCTTCGGCATCACTCTGCAGGATTTGCTGCGGATCCAGACGCACTTCTTCCAGCAGATTGTTGAGCGCCTCTTCCAGCTGCAGCTGTTCCTCTGCGCTCAGTACGCCCACCGTTACCAGCGCTTTGGACCAGGCCACAGAGCCGACGATATCCTGTTCGGCCAGGCGGTAGTCGAAGCGCAAAGAGTCGTTGAACTGTTTGAACCGCTGATCCGCTGCCTGTGTAAAACGCCCACCCCAAAGTGCCATAACATCGTTCCTTTATTCGTTAGTTCCGCCGGGTGGCGCTACGCTTACCCGGCCTACGGTCATTCATTAAAAACTTACGCTAAAATACGTGTGCCAATCGGCGTGCCGTTAAACAGTGCCGGAAGCTGCTCCGCATGACGCCAGGAGGCGATATCCACCGGACGACCGAGCGTGCGTGCGGCATCCAGCGCCGCATTGACTTTGACGATCATCCCGTCGGTAATAATGCCCTGGGCGATCAGCTGTTCGGCTTTTGCCGCAGTCATTTCCGCGATGCGCTGGCCTTTGCCGTCCAGAATACCGCTCACGTCGGAGAGCAGGATCAGATCCGCGCCCAGCGTCGCGGCCAGCGCGGTTGCCGCCTGGTCCGCATTCACGTTCATCAGCGCGCCCTCTTCGGTCACGCCGATAGAGCTCACCACCGGCAGGAAACCGCCTTCCAGCAGCGTGTTTATCAGCTTAGGCGAACCTGGCTGCGCCAGTCCAACATGGCCGAGCTCTTCGTCGAGCTGGGTCACTTTTACGCTATCGCCATCGCCCAGATAGAGGCCAACGGACGCAATATGGTGTTTCTTCGCCCAGGAGAGCAGCGTTTTGTTCGCCGTACCCGCCAGCGCACCGGTGATGATGTCAATCTGATCGGCAGGCGTCACCCGCAGACCATTTTTCTTTTTCACCGGCAGGTTGAGCCCTTTCATCAGCTCATCTACCACGCAGCCGCCGCCGTGCACAATCACCAGCGGACGTTGGTGTGATTCGCGATAGTTAACCAGCGCGGTAAAAAGACGCTCCAGCGCTTCTTCGCTGTCCAGCAGTACACCACCGAGTTTGATAATTAATGGGTTCATCATCACACCTTAAATAAGAGCCTGCGTTTCCGGGAAACCGAAACGAATATTTGCACATTGCATTGCCTGAGCGGCAGCGCCTTTGAGTAAGTTGTCTTCTGCGGCCACCACGATCAGATGCTCGCCCTGAACGGCAAAACCGATATCGCAGAACGGCAGACCGACCACATTTTTCAGCGCCGGCACGCCTTTGTCATACAGACGCACCAGCGGTTTATCTGCATACGCCTGCGTGAAGACCGCCTTCACCTGTTCGCTGGTCACACCCGGTTTCAGGCGGCAGGTAATGGTTTCGAGGATCCCACGCGGGAAGCTGCCCAGATGCGGCGTGAAAATCACCTCCGCGCCCAAATGCGTGGTGATTTCAGGGTGATGGCGGTGATTAAACACGCCATACGGCTGAAGGCTCACTTCGCAGAAGCTGTTGGAGATAGCGGCCTTGCGCCCGGCTCCGCTCACGCCGCTGGTGGCGTTGATCACCGGCCACTGGTTCAGATCGAGCAGCCCGGCGTCGATCAGCGGTTTCAAAGAGAGCTGCGCCGCCGTCGGGTAGCAACCCGGAACGGCAATCAGATCCGCTTCTTTCAGCTTGTCTGCGCTCCACTCCGCCAGGCCATACACCGCTTTTTCAAGCAGATCCGGATGCTGGTGAGTGAAGCCGTAATATTTTTCGTAAAACGCGCCGTCGTTAACACGGAACGCGCCGGAGAGGTCAAACACCACGCAGCCGGCCGCCAGGAACTGCGGCGCCAGGTCGTGGCTGACCTCATGCGCGGTGGCTAAAAACACGACGTCGACGCCGTCGGTGAACTCGCTGATGTCAGACATGGGCTGCAAAGGCAGATCAACCATGCCCTTAAGTTGCGGATGCAAATCGGAAATTAACTTTCCCGCATCATTGCTTTGCGCTGACACAGTCAAAGCGGTTATGGTCATATGAGGGTGACGATTTACGTAGCTTACAAGCTCTGCGCCCGCATAACCGCTAGCGCCTACAATCAGCGTATTCAACATCGGGTTCCTTTATGCTCAACGATAATGTATTTTTATTCACATTTATTGCATGAATATTGATACTATCACGACCTAAGGTGTGTCAACAATGAAAATGAACTTACCACCATTTATCGAGATTTACCGCGCCCTGATTGCCACACCGTCCATCAGCGCAACGGAAGAAGCACTGGATCAGAGCAATGCGTCTTTAATCAATCTGCTGGCGGGTTGGTTCAGCGATCTTGGCTTTAACGTTGAGGTTCAGCCCGTTCCCGGAACCCGCCACAAATTTAACCTGCTCGCCAGCACCGGAACCGGCGCAGGCGGCCTGCTACTTGCGGGTCATACCGACACCGTGCCGTTTGATGATGGCCGCTGGACCCGCGACCCGTTTACCCTGACCGAGCATGACAACAAACTCTACGGGCTGGGCACGGCCGACATGAAAGGCTTCTTCGCCTTTATCCTCGACGCGCTGCGTGACGTGGACGTGACAAAACTGAAAAAGCCGCTCTACATCCTGGCTACCGCCGATGAAGAGACCAGCATGGCGGGCGCACGCTACTTCTCGGAAAACACGTCGATTCGCCCGGATTGCGCGATCATCGGTGAGCCAACCTCGCTGCAGCCAATCCGTGCGCATAAAGGCCATATCTCTACCGCAGTGCGTGTCCTGGGCCAGTCCGGTCACTCCAGCGATCCGGCGCGCGGCGTCAACGCCATTGAGCTGATGCATGACGCCATCGGGCGCATCATGACCCTGCGCGACGATCTGAAAGAGCGCTATCACTACGATGCGTTCACCGTGCCGTATCCGACCCTGAACCTCGGCAGCCTGCACGGCGGCGATGCCTCCAACCGTATCTGCGCCTGCTGTGAACTGCATATGGATATCCGCCCGCTGCCAGGCATGACGCTGAGCGATCTCGACGGCTTGCTGAATGAAGCGCTGGCCCCGGTCAGCGAGCGCTGGCCGGGCCGCCTGACGGTCTCCGAACTGCATCCGCCGATCCCGGGTTATGAGTGCCCGCCGGATCATCAGCTGGTCGAAGTGGTAGAAAAATTGCTCGGTGAAAAAACCGACGTGGTGAACTACTGCACCGAAGCGCCGTTTATTCAGACCCTGTGCCCGACGCTGGTACTCGGCCCTGGCTCCATCAACCAGGCGC
The DNA here is from genome assembly GCF_020216105.1 of Enterobacter sp. K16B. Taxonomy (NCBI): domain Bacteria; kingdom Pseudomonadati; phylum Pseudomonadota; class Gammaproteobacteria; order Enterobacterales; family Enterobacteriaceae; genus Enterobacter; species Enterobacter sp. K16B. Next base: position 16,912 of record NZ_JAIWJZ010000010.1, on the reverse strand, counting down.
ACCAGCCGGACGAATATCTGGAAACCCGCTTTATCAAGCCTACTCGCGAGCTGATCACCCAGGTTGTACATCACTTCTGCTGGCATTAAAACCGCACCGAAGAGTCCCCTCTCCCTGTGGGAGAGGGTTAGGGTGAGGGCAACAAATCGCATGATCTCCGTCACATTCCCATAAGCATCTCTTATCTGACGCAATGCGAATTAAATTTCGTAAATTACCCGCATTTATTCGTTTGCTGAACCGTTTTCGCAGCAATTGACGACGGGGGTTTTACGTGGCTTTATAAAGGGAGATGACAAAATAATGCCCGGATGCGTTTCGTCTGGGCATAAACAAAAATGATGGGGTGACTGGGTTTTTATGAACGAACAATATTCCGCGTTGCGTAGTAATGTCAGTATGCTCGGCAAAGTGCTTGGAGATACCATCAAAGATGCGTTGGGGGAGAACATCCTCGACCGCGTTGAAACCATCCGCAAGCTGTCTAAAGCTTCCCGTGCCGGTAACGAAGCCAGTCGTCAGGAGCTGTTAACCACATTGCAGAACCTCTCTAACGATGAGCTACTGCCCGTTGCACGCGCATTCAGCCAGTTCCTGAACCTGGCAAACACCGCTGAGCAATACCACAGCATTTCGCCAAACGGCGAAGCGGCCAGCAACCCGGAAGTCATTGCCCGCACCCTTCGTAAACTGAAAGAGCAGCCAGATCTTAACGAAGCCACCATCAAAAAAGCGGTAGAGTCGCTTTCGCTGGAGCTGGTGCTGACCGCCCACCCAACCGAGATCACCCGTCGCACCCTGATCCACAAAATGGTGGAAGTGAATAACTGCCTCAAGCAGTTGGATAATAAAGACATTGCCGACTACGAACGTAACCAGCTGATGCGCCGTCTGCGCCAGCTGATTGCCCAGTCCTGGCACACCGATGAAATTCGCAAGCACCGCCCAAGCCCGGTCGACGAAGCCAAATGGGGCTTTGCGGTGGTGGAAAACAGCCTGTGGGAAGGGGTACCTAACTATCTGCGCGAGCTGAACGAGCAGCTGGAAGAGAACCTGGGCTACCGCCTGCCGGTCGACTTTGTTCCGGTCCGTTTCACCTCCTGGATGGGCGGTGACCGCGACGGTAACCCGAACGTCACCGCGGAAATTACCCGTCACGTCCTGCTGCTAAGCCGCTGGAAAGCGACCGACCTGTTCCTGAAAGATATTCAGGTGCTGATCTCCGAACTGTCGATGGTTGAAGCGACGCCGGAACTGCGCGCGCTGGCCGGAGAAGAAGGCGCCAGCGAACCGTACCGTTTCCTGATGAAAAAACTGCGCAGTCAGCTGATGGCCACCCAGGTCTGGCTGGAAGCGCGCCTGAAAGGCCAGCGCCTGCCGAAGCCGGAAGGTCTGCTGAGCCAGAACGAGCAGCTCTGGGAGCCTCTCTACGCCTGTTATAAATCACTGCAGGCCTGTGGAATGGGCATCATCGCCAACGGCGAACTGCTCGATACCCTGCGTCGCGTGAAGTGTTTTGGCGTGCCGCTGGTGCGTATCGACGTGCGTCAGGAGAGTACCCGCCATACCGAAGCCCTGGGCGAGCTGACCCGCTATCTCGGTATCGGCGACTATGAAAGCTGGTCCGAAGCCGACAAACAGGCCTTCCTGATCCGCGAACTGAACTCGAAGCGCCCTCTGCTGCCGCGCAACTGGGAGCCAAGCAACGAAACCCGCGAAGTGCTCAACACCTGTAAAGCGATCGTGGATGCGCCGAAAGGATCGGTGGCCGCCTATGTGATCTCCATGGCGAAAACGCCGTCCGACGTGCTGGCCGTTCACCTTCTGTTGAAAGAAGCCGGTATCGACTATGCCATGCCGGTCGCTCCGCTGTTTGAAACCCTCGACGACCTGAACAATGCCAACGATGTCATGACCCAGTTGCTGAATATCGACTGGTATCGCGGCTTCATTCAGGGCAAACAGATGGTAATGATTGGCTATTCCGACTCCGCAAAAGATGCGGGCGTGATGGCCGCATCCTGGGCGCAGTATCAGGCGCAGGATGCGCTGATCAAAACCTGCGAGAAAGCCGGTATTGAGTTGACCCTCTTCCACGGACGCGGTGGTTCCATTGGCCGCGGTGGCGCGCCTGCGCATGCGGCACTGTTATCGCAGCCGCCGGGAAGCCTGAAAGGCGGCCTGCGCGTGACCGAGCAGGGTGAGATGATCCGCTTCAAATACGGCCTGCCGGAAGTGACCATCAGTAGTCTGTCGCTTTATACCAGTGCCATTCTGGAAGCAAACCTGCTGCCACCGCCGGAGCCAAAAGCCTCCTGGTGCCATATCATGGACGAGCTGTCAGACATTTCCTGCGATTTGTACCGTGGCTACGTGCGTGAAAACAAAGATTTCGTCCCTTACTTCCGCTCAGCTACACCAGAGCAGGAGCTGGGTAAACTGCCGCTGGGTTCACGTCCTGCCAAGCGTCGCCCGACCGGTGGCGTAGAGTCCCTGCGTGCGATTCCGTGGATCTTCGCCTGGACGCAGAACCGTCTGATGCTGCCCGCCTGGCTGGGTGCCGGTGCCGCGCTGCAAAAAGTGGTGGAAGATGGCAAACAGAGCGAGCTGGAAACCATGTGCCGCGACTGGCCGTTCTTCTCGACCCGTCTGGGTATGCTGGAGATGGTCTTCTCGAAAGCGGACCTGTGGCTGGCGGAATACTACGATCAGCGTCTGGTGAAACCTGAACTGTGGGCGCTGGGCAAAGAACTGCGCGAACTGCTGGAAGGCGACATTAAAGTGGTGCTGGATATCGCCAACGACTCACACCTGATGGCGGACCTGCCGTGGATTGCCGAGTCTATTCAGCTGCGTAACATCTACACCGACCCGCTGAACGTCCTGCAGGCAGAACTGCTGCACCGTTCCCGTCTGGCAGAAGTGGAAGGGAAAGAGCCAGATCCACGCGTTGAACAGGCGCTGATGGTGACGATTGCGGGTGTTGCGGCGGGTATGCGTAACACCGGCTAATGCTTTATGCCGGCGGCGCTACGCTTGCACGGGCCTACGACACGTAGGCCGGGAAAGCGTTAGCGCCACCCGGCAATATCCCGGTTCCCACCTCATGTACCACGATATCACGCACATCCTGACGGATCTGATTAACGGCACATTACCCCTGTATCAGGTGCACTTTGTCGCGCCTCCCGGGAAGCATATCCGAACATCACCTTGTCTCTCAGTTAGCCTGGAAACCCGCTGCGAGGTATGCTTTTCCGCATCCGGGTATGTTCCGCTTCATTCTTCAAACTCTCTCAGAATAAGCTTCGGTAAACAGCAGCTGACGCTTCAGCTCCACCGGGGTAATGCCCTTTTACAACAGCAGCAGGTTGCCAGACGAGGTCCCAGAACGGGCGCGTTTCTCCTGCAAACGCTCAATGAGCTGCACATGCAGCCGACTGAGCAGGACACGGCCAGGCTGGTGGTGTTAAGTCTGCTCAGCCACTGCCGCGATCTGCTTGGCAGCGAGATCCACACTGATAGCCGCAGCCGCGCGCTCTTTGAAGCCATTCGTCTCTTTATTGACGAACATCATGCCTCAGCGCTGACCCGAGATTCCGTTGCCGAGGCGTTTTATATTTCCCCCAACTATCTTTCCCATCTTTTTCAGAAGACCGGGAACGTCGGGTTCAATGAATACCTGACACAAACGCGTCTGGAACACGCGCGCCAGCTGCTCAAGGGATACGATTTAAAAATCAAGGATATTGCAGCGCGCTGCGGATTTATGGACAGCAACTATTTCTGCCGTCTCTTTCGCAAACACACCGAACGTTCCCCTTCTGAATATCGCCGCCAGTATCACAGCCAGTTGACGGCCAAAAACTAGCATTGTGATCGGCTTCTCACTTCGTTAAGCACATTACATTTGTCCAGTATTTGGCAAAATTGACCTGTATCTCCAGTCTGCAGCCCCGCTTTATCCTGTCATCAACCTTTCTGACTTAAGGAAAAATAATGGAACTGTACCTGGATACCGCCAACGTGGCGGAAGTAGAACGCCTGGCGCGCATTTTTCCCATCGCGGGCGTCACCACCAACCCGAGCATTATTGCCGCCAGCCGTGAATCCCTCTGGGATGTACTGCCACGCCTGCAAAACGCCATCGGGCCGGAAGGCACGCTGTTTGCGCAGATCCTGAACCGCGAGGCAGAAGGCATGGTGGCGGAAGCCAAACGTCTGAGTAACGCCATTCCGGGTATCGTGGTGAAAATCCCGGTGACCGAACAGGGGCTTATCGCGATTAAGGCGCTGAAAAAAGAGGGCATCACCACCCTGGGCACCGCCGTGTACAGCGCAGCCCAGGGCTTGCTCGCTGCGCTGGCAGGGGCAAAGTATGTCGCGCCGTATGTCAACCGCGTCGACGCGCAGGGCGGTGACGGCATCCGCATGGTCCAGGAGCTGCAAACCCTGCTGGAGCTGCACGCACCGGAGAGCAACGTGCTGGCCGCCAGTTTCAAAACGCCGCGTCAGGCGCTGGACTGTCTGCTCGCGGGATGTGAGGCAATCACGCTTCCTTTAGATGTAGCGCAACACATGCTCGGCACCCCGGCGGTAGAGTCAGCCATAGAGAAGTTCGAGCAGGACTGGAAAAACGCGTTTGGTAACCTCAACCTCTAAGGGAGAATTGTTATGGACCGTATCATTCAATCGCCGGGGAAATATATCCAGGGCGCGGATGTGCTGACCCGTCTCGGCGACTATCTGAAACCTCTGGCACAGCGCTGGCTGGTCGTCGGTGATAAATTTGTACTGGGATTTGCCGAAGAGACCTTGCGACAAAGCTTTAAAAAAGCAGAGCTGCATGCCGAAATCGCACCCTTTGGCGGCGAATGTTCACAAAATGAAATCGATCGTCTGAAAAAACTCGCTGACAGTGCCGACTGTATGGCGGTGCTGGGTATCGGTGGTGGTAAAACGCTGGATACCGCCAAGGCGCTGGCTCACTTTATGGACGTGCCCGTTGCGATTGCGCCGACTATCGCTTCCACCGATGCGCCGTGCAGCGCCCTCTCCGTCATTTACACCGACAGCGGCGAGTTCGATCGCTACCTGATGCTGCCGCACAACCCGAACATGGTGATTGTGGATACGAAAGTGGTTGCGGGTGCGCCTGCGCGTCTGCTGGCCGCCGGGATTGGCGATGCGCTGGCGACCTGGTTTGAAGCACGCGCCTGCTCACGCAGCGGCGCGACCACGATGTCCGGCGGTAAATGTACCCAGGCGGCACTGGCGCTCGCCGAGCTGTGCTACAACACGCTGGTTGAAGAAGGTGAAAAAGCGATGCTGGCCGCAGAACAGCATGTGGTCACACCGGCGCTGGAACGCATTATCGAAGCCAATACCTATCTCAGCGGTGTAGGTTTTGAGAGCGGCGGTCTGGCGGCGGCACACGCTATTCATAACGGTATGACGGCGGTACCGGACGCACATCATTTCTATCACGGTGAAAAAGTGGCGTTTGGGACATTGACGCAGCTGGTGCTGGAAAACGCGCCGGTAGAAGAAATAGAGACCGTCGCGGCGCTTTGCCACAGCGTTGGGCTGCCCATTACGCTGGCGCAGCTGAATATCAAAGACGACATTCCGGCCAAAATGCGTCTGATTGCCGAAGCGTCTTGCGCGGAAGGGGAAACCATCCACAACATGCCGGGCGGCGTGTCGCCGGATCAGGTTTACGCGGCACTGCTGGTGGCCGACCAGTATGGACAGCGTTTCCTGCAGGAGTGGGAGTAACTAGCATGAATAAAAATCCCCGCATCGGCGGGGATTTTTTTGCCCGTAAGCCGGGTAGGCGTAACCGCCACCCGGCATCATGGTTACTTCACGTCAAACCGATCCAGATCCATCACCCTCGCCCATGCTGCAACGAAGTCGCGGACAAACTTCTCATGCGCATCGTCACTGGCGTAAACCTCTGCCAGCGCACGCAGCACGGCGTTAGAACCGAAGACCAGATCGGCGCGGGTGGCGGTATATTTCACTTCACCACTGGCGCGATCGCTTCCGGCAAACAGCTCATTGGATTCATCGGTCGCCTTCCACTGGGTATTCATGTCCAGCAGGTTCACGAAGAAATCATTGCTCAGCACGCCCTCACGGTTGGTGAACACGCCGTTCTTGCTGCCATCAAAGTTTGCACCCAATACGCGCAGGCCACCGATCAGCACCGTCAGCTCCGGTGCGGTCAGTGTCAGCTGCTGGGCCTTATCAATCAGCAATGACTCCGTCGTGGACACATCCACCTGCGCACGGTAGTTGCGGAAGCCATCGGCAATCGGCTCAAGCAGGTTAAACATCTCGATATCCGTCTGGTCCTGACGCGCATCCACGCGGCCCGGCGTGAACGGTACGGTGACATACACGCCCGCAGCTTTGGCAGCCTGCTCAACGCCTACCACGCCCGCCAGCACGATAATATCGGCCAGGGAGGCTTTGTTGGTGGTGCGCTGGATAGCTTCCAGCGCCGGCAGTGCGCGAACCGCTGCGGCGTTCACGTCCCAGTCACGCTGCGGGGCCAACGCCAGACGTGCGCCGTTGGCGCCGCCACGCTTATCGCCACCGCGGAAGGTTGAGGCTGACGCCCAGGCAACAGAAACCAGTTCGCTGACAGACAGGCCGGACGCGGCAATTTCCGCCTTCAGGCTTTCAATGTCTTCTTTGGTCGGATTGAATACCGCCTCCGGCAGCGGATCCTGCCAGATCAGATCTTCTTTCGGCACTTCCGGACCAAGGTAACGCGATTTTGGCCCCATATCGCGGTGAGTCAGTTTGAACCACGCGCGCGCGAAGGCTTCGTTGAAAGCCTGCGGATCGTTCAGGAAACGGCGAGAAATCTTTTCGAATTCCGGGTCAAAACGCAGCGTCAGGTCGGTAACCAGCATCGTTGGCTTACGTTTTTTCGACGGGTCGAACGGGTCAGGCATAATTTCCGGTGCATCCACGGCTTCAAACTGAATCGCGCCTGCCGGGCTGCGGGTCTGTACCCATTCGTATTTGAACAGGTTCTCGAAGAAGTAGTTGCTCCACTGGGTCGGCGTTTGGGTCCAGATGACTTCCAGACCGGAGGTGATGGCGTCAGCGCCAACCCCTGTGCCATGCGTGCTGGCCCAGCCAAGACCCTGCGCTTCAATCGGTGAGGCTTCCGGGTCGGTACCCACGTGGGTGGCTTCACCTGCGCCGTGGGTTTTACCGAGGGTGTGGCCGCCCGCAATCAGCGCGACGGTCTCTTCATCGTTCATCCCCATGTTGCCGAAGGTTGCGCGGATCGCCGCTGCCGCTGACAGCGGTTCGCCACTGGCGTTTGGCCCTTCCGGGTTAACGTAAATCAGCCCCATTTCGGTGGCAGCCAGAGGGCGCTTCGCCAGCGCTTCCGGATCGCGGTGGGTCAGCCAGGCTTTTTCATCACCCCAGTTCACGTCCAGATCCGGTTCCCAGACATCTTCACGCCCGGCACCAAAACCAAAGGTGCGGAAGCCGGAATTCTCCAGCGCCACGTTACCCGCGAGGATGAACAGGTCAGCCCAGGAAATTTTTTGTCCGTATTTTTTCTTGATGGGCCACAGCAGACGGCGCGCTTTATCCAGGCTAACGTTATCCGGCCAGGAGTTCAGTGGCGCAAAGCGCTGTTGACCGCGTCCTGCCCCACCGCGCCCGTCAACGGAGCGATAGGTACCCGCGCCATGCCAGGCCATACGGATAAACAGGCCCGCATAGCTGCCCCAGTCGGCAGGCCACCACGGTTGAGAGTCGGTTAAAAGTGCTTTGAGGTCGCCTTTCAGGGCAGAGTAATCAAGCTTGCTGAATTCTTTGCGATAGTCGAAGTCTTCACCCAGAGGGTTAGAACGGTTGGAATGTTGGTTAAGAAGATCGATGCGGAGTTGTTTTGGCCACCAGTCACGGCTGCCTGTACCTGCCCCCGCGCTGTGATCGACGCCGCCCTGATGGAACGGGCATTTGCCGACTGATGCCGCTTTATTGGAATCGTCTGACGTGCTCATCGCTATGCTCCCTTTTACAGTGTTACCGTTACGATATACACCACTAGCAATAAGATATAGTTGAATTAATCCACAGATTCGATAGCTAATACCTTTTAACTTTTCACGCGACTAAAAAAACCCTCATGATATGAGGGCTTTATGCTTATTATGCCGGGCGAACACCGAGCGTATGACAAATGGCGTAGCTCATCTCCGCGCGATTCAGGGTATAGAAATGGAAGTCTTTCACCCCTTCGCGGCTTAAGATCTTCACCATATCCATCGCGATATTGGCACCCACCAGCTTGCGGGTTTCCGGATCATCGTCCAGCCCTTCGTACATTTTGGACATCCACAGCGGGATGCGCACGTTGGTCATATCGGCAAACTTCTTCGCCTGTTTGAAGTTAGAGACCGGCAAAATACCCGGGATAATTTCAACGTCGATGCCCGCGGAGACGCAGCGGTCGCGAAAGCGCAGGTAGCTTTCCACATCAAAAAAGAACTGCGTAATGGCACGGTTTGCCCCGGCATCCACTTTACGCTTCAGGTTAAGCAGATCGGCCTGGGCGCTTTTCGCTTCCGGATGTACTTCAGGATAAGCGGCAACGGAGATATCAAAGTCCGCGACATCTTTCAGAAGAGCGACCAGATCCGCCGCATACATTTCCGGCTTACCGCTACCCGGCGGCAGGTCGCCACGCAGGGCGACGATATGACGAATGCCGTTGTTCCAGTAGTCCTGAGCGATGGCACGCAGTTCGTCGCGGGTCGCGTCAATACAGGTGAGGTGCGGTGCCGCCTCCAGGCCGGTACGATCTTTAATGCCTTTAATGATGCTGTGCGTGCGGTCACGCTCACCGGAGTTCGCGCCGTAGGTCACCGAGACAAACTTCGGTTTCAGGCTGCTGAGACGATCGATAGAGCTCCACAGGGTTTGCTCCATTTCACTGGTGCGCGGCGGGAAAAATTCAAAAGAGACGTTAATCTGGCCGTTTACTTCGGCCAGGCTCTGATTCAGTGCTTCCCGCTGGTTGGCGTGAAAAAAGCTCATACCTTACCTCTATCAATCGCTTGTCATTGTCTGTTGTGTTGTGTTGTGAACTTCTATACGTTTAGACGTCCAGATGTAAAAATGACGGAAAAGCGCAGGGACGTCAACATAAATAATCAACAATAACGGTGAGGTTTGCTCAGGGAAGATGAAGGAAATTCATGATGAGGGGGAAAAGACCGCGCCGGGCAGTCCCCTCTCCCTTTGGGGAGAGGGTTAGGGTGAGGGGGATTACAGTAACTTAGCCAGACGATTGATGTCGGACTGGATTGCCCCGGCGGTCACATCACGCCCCGCGCCAGGACCGCGGATCACCAGCGGGTTATCGCGGTACCAGCGGCTTTCGATGGCAAAGACGTTATCGCACGGTAGCAGCGCCGCCAGCGGATGTTCAGGACGCACCGCCTCGACACCGACACGCGCTTTTCCATTCGCCTCGAAACGCGCTACGTAACGCAGCACCAGCCCCATCTCGTTCGCCGCTTCCAGACGCTGTACCATCTGCTCGTTAAGCTCTTCACCATTCTCAAAGAAATGATCCACCGAGCCCTCCTCACAGCCAGCAGGCACCAGTGACTCGACGCGGACGGAATCCGGCTCGATGTCATAACCGGCTTCACGCGCCAGGATCACCAGCTTACGCATGACGTCTTTACCGGAGAGGTCAACGCGCGGATCGGGTTCCGTTAAGCCCTGCTGCCACGCCTGATCCACCAGGTCAGTGAACGGCACGGTGCCGTCAAACTGCAGGAACAGCCAGGAGAGCGTGCCGGAGAAGATACCGCTCAGCGCCAGAATGCTGTCACCGCTTTCAATCAGGTCACGTACCGTGTGGTTAACCGGCAGGCCAGCTCCAACCGTGGCGTTGTAGAGCCAGTGGCGTCCTGTTTTTTCAAACGCGTCGTGGATTTGACGGTATTTATCGGTACTGCTTGCCCCTGCCAGTTTGTTCGCACTGATAACGTGGAAGCCGTGGCTGGCAAAATCAAGATACTGATCGGCAAGCTGTTCACTGGCGGTAACGTCCAGCACCACCAGATCGTCATACGGGTGCGCGCGCATCCACAGGAACAGCGACTCTTCATCCTGCTCGACGGCTTCGTCATTAAAGAAGGCAAGCGCGCGGCTGGCATCCAGCCCTTCGTAGTTCAGCAGGCTGCGGCGGCTGTCCACGACGCCTGCGAGAATGAATTCAAAGCCGGTACGCGCCGAGAGCGTGACCTGCTCGCGGGCAAACAGCTCCAGCCAGCGGGAACCGATGTTGCCTTTACCAAACAACACCAGGCCGATGCGTTTTTCAGCGCGGAACAGAGAGGTATGCAGGCCCTGAATCAGGCTTTCGGTAGGACCTTTGCGCAGGACGGCGACCAGGCTGATGCCCTCTTCCGACTGCCAGGTAAATTCCACCGGCTGGCCTTTCAGCTGCTGCCAGAAGCGGTGGCAGTGCAGCGGGTTACGGGTGACGCCCGCCCCCACCATCGCCACCATTGCCAGCCCCTGACGCAGGCGAAGCTCGCCCGGCAGACCCGCTTCATCGAGGATTTTCAGGGCGCTGTCCGCCACTTCAGCGGTGTAGCAGAACTGCAGCAGCTGGCGGTCATTGTGAACCCCCACGGCCAGCGGGCGTACCTGAGCACGCTTTAACACCAGGTCGATCTCTTTATGCGCCAGTTTGAAGTCCTGGCCCGCCGGCACCTGGAACTCAATCAGACAGATGTCGTCATGGCTGGTGACGATACGCGCGCCGGTACCGGACGCCAGCACGCGCTCAATGCGCGTGGAACCTTGATCCGGGGTGTAACTGCAGCGCAGCTGCAGGTCGATATCGCTACCGGAAACCGGCTGCAGCGTACGGGTGTGCAGCACCGGTGCGGCCAGACGGGCCAGCTCGCTGGCTTCATCCAGACGCAGCAGCGGCAGCAGGCAGGCATCTTTCACTTTACGCGGGTCCGCGCTGTAAACACCCGCCACGTCGCTCCAGATGGTGACGCGAGAGACGCCCGCCAGGGCGCCAATCTGCGTTGCCGAGTAGTCGGAACCGTTACGGCCAAGCAGTACGGTTTCGCCTGCGCTGCTGCGGCTGATAAAGCCAGTCACTACAATCCGTTTGCCCGGGTGCTGCACCAGCAGCTGTTGCAGCAGCGGGTAGGACAAGCCTTCATCCACCTGCGGCTGTGCGGCGCGTTCGGCGCGCAGGAAATCACGCGCGTCGAGCCAGGCGGCGTCCACCCCCAGATGTTGCAGCACGGCGGCCATCAGACGCGCGGACCACACTTCACCATGGCCCACCACTTCGGCATACACCGCATCGGTAATACCGCTGTCGAGCAGCGCAGCCAGACGCTCAAGGTCATGGGTAAAGGCGCTGATCAGCCCGTCAGCCACGTCCGCAGGCAGCAGGCCGGCAATCAGCTCGCTCTGATAACGACGTAAGGACTGTTGCACCTGATGCGCAGAAAGGCGATCGGTCTGGCTCAGTTTCAGCCAGCTAATCAACTGGTTGGTGGTGCTGCCTGCCGCAGAGACAACCATCATGTCCCCCGGCTGCGAATACTCGGTCATGATCCCTGCGACACGCAGATAACATTTCACATCAGCAAGACTACTACCACCAAACTTGTGCAGCTGACGACCCTTCGCCCCTGCCTGCGCTATCACACTCATGATTACCCCTTGGCTGCGACCCGGAAGCCATTTTCCAGATCGGCAATTAAATCTTCAGAATCTTCAATACCGGTTGAGATCCTCAGTAGCGTCTCAGAAATCCCGGCGGCGGCACGTGCTTCGGGTGCCATACCTGCGTGCGTCATGGTCGCGGCGTGGGAGATCAAGCTTTCAACCCCACCTAAGGATTCCGCCAGCGTAAATAATGACAGCCCGCTCAGGAAGCGACGCAGCGTTTGCTCGTCACCGTCCAGTTCAAAACTTAACATCGCGCCAAACCCTTTCTGCTGACGCGCGGCAATCTCATGCCCCTGGTTTTCAGGCAGCGACGGGTGATAGAGCTTCTTCACCAGCGGCTGTGTTTTCAGGAAATCGACAATCGCCTGGGCATTGCGCTGCGCCACGTCCATACGCGGCGACAGCGTGCGAATGCCGCGTAACAGCAGATAACTGTCGAAAGCCCCGGCGGTGACGCCAATGTTATTCGCCCACCATGCCAGTTCGGTGACAACATCAGGATCTTTAGCAATCACCACGCCCGCAACCACGTCAGAATGGCCGTTCAGATATTTTGTGCATGAATGCAATACCAGATCGGCACCCAGTGCGAGTGGGTTCTGAAGGGCCGGACTGAGGAAGGTATTATCCACTACACTTATCGCTCCCGCATCCCTTGCGAGCTGACAAATTTTCGCAATATCGACAACGCGCAACAATGGATTGCTTGGACTTTCCACCAGCACCAGCTTCGGTTTCTCTGCCAGCGCCTGTTTCAGCGCCTGTTCGTCGTTTTGATCGACAAACAGCACGCGATAGCAGCCGCGTTTCGCCAGGCTATCAAACAGACGATAGCTGCCGCCGTAGCAATCGTGCGGCGCCACCAGCAGATCGCCCGGTTTCAGGAACACGGTGGTGACCAGATGAATGGCGGACATCCCGGTATTGGTTAATACTGCCCCTGCGCCACCTTCCAGTTCCGCCAGCGCACGCTGGGTCACGTCACGCGTAGGGTTGCCACGACGCGAGTAATCATGCGCGCGGGGTTCATTAAATCCGGTGAAATTATAGGTACTGGAAAGATGAATGGGCGGGACAACGCAGCCGTACTGCTCGTCATCATTTAATCCGCTACGCACTGCGATAGTGGCCTGTTTACGCGTCATGGTGAGGGCTTCCTGGCGAATGAGGTGAAAAGTCAGGCACCAGAGTAAACACTGAAAGTATGGACGTCAATACATCTGGACATCTAAACTTCTTTGCGTATAGATTGAGCAATGCGCAAATAGCCGTTAAAATTATATGCTTTAGTGCACGCTGCAGCGGCAATATCCGTGCCACGGTATCGTCTCTACGGTAAACTAGGCAAGATTGCGGTTCAAAACGGGTGGTTACAGGTTTTGCACCTTTAGATAAATGACTGAGAGGATTAAAGGTATCTCATGGCTGAATGGAGCGGCGAATATATCAGCCCATACGCTGAGCACGGTAAGAAGAGTGAGCAAGTAAAGAAAATTACGGTTTCCATTCCTCTGAAGGTGTTGAAGATCCTCACCGATGAACGTACGCGTCGTCAGGTGAACAACCTGCGCCACGCAACCAACAGCGAACTGCTGTGCGAAGCGTTTCTGCATGCGTTTACCGGTCAACCGTTGCCGAACGATGACGATCTGCGCAAAGAGCGTAGTGACGAAATCCCGGAAGAGGCGAAGGTGATCATGCGTGAACTGGGTATTGACCCGGAGACGTGGGAATACTGAGAAGCGGATACAAAAAAGGCACCTTGCGGTGCCTTTTTTTCGGGAAACTTATTTAGCGCCCGGGATGCTGAAACGCTTGTTGAAGCGGTCAACACGGCCACCGGTTGCAACATCACGCTGCTTACCAGTGTAGAACGGGTGGCATTTGCCGCACACGTCCAGGTTCAGATCGTGACCCACGGTAGAGCGGATCTGGATAGAGTTACCGCAAGAGCAGTTTGCAGTAATCATTTCGTATTTCGGGTGAATATCTTTTTTCATGGGAGAACCTCAGTTAAGGCCGCGTCGCTCTTCCAGCCCTAACGCCAGACACCACGCGATGTTGATTGTAAGTTCTTTGGCGTAAAGTACACCAAAGGCGGCGAATCATACAGAATTTGACCAACGTATGCAAACTGATCCGCACGCCGCTTTCACTAATGTGTATACTAACGCGCCACTTTTCAAGTCAGGAAGATTCGATGCCCGTCGCTCACGTAGCCCTGCCCGTTCCGCTTCCCCGCACCTTTGACTACCTGCTGCCTGACAGCATGAGCGCAAAAGCGGGCTGTCGCGTGACCGTGCCGTTTGGCAAACAGCAGCGTGTGGGGATCGTCGTCTCCGTCAGCGATAAAAGCGAATTACCGCTTAACGAACTGAAATCGATTGTTGAAGTGCTGGACAACGAGCCGGTTTACTCCCTCAGCACCTGGCGACTGCTGCTGTGGGCGGCGGATTATTATCATCACCCGATTGGCGACGTTCTGTTCCACGCCCTGCCGATCATGCTGCGCCAGGGCAAGAGCGCCAGCCATGCGCCAATGTGGTACTGGTTTGCGACCGAGCAGGGCCAGGCGGTGGATATCAACAGCCTGAAGCGCTCGCAGAAACAGCAGCAGGCGCTGGCGGCCCTGCGTCAGGGAAAAATCTGGCGTCATCAGGTTGATGAGCTCGAGGTCAGCAAAACGGCGCTACAGGCCTTAAGAAAGAAAGGGCTGAGCGAACTGGCAAGCGAAGCACCTGCCCTGCACGACTGGCGGGAGAGTTTCTCCGTCTCAGGGGATCGCCTGCGTTTGAATACCGAGCAGGCCACCGCCGTGGGGGCGATTCATAGCGCCTCCGACCATTTCTCAGCCTGGCTGCTGGCGGGGGTCACCGGCTCCGGCAAGACCGAAGTCTACCTGAGCGTGCTGGAAAACGTGCTCGCTCAGGGCAAGCAGGCGCTGGTGATGGTGCCGGAAATTGGCCTGACGCCGCAAACCATCGCCCGCTTTCGCGAACGCTTCAATGCGCCGGTTGAAGTGCTGCACTCCGGCCTGAACGACAGCGAACGGCTCAGCGCCTGGCTGAAAGCGAAGAACGGCGAAGCGGCGATTGTGATCGGCACCCGCTCGTCGCTGTTTACGCCGTTTAAAAACCTTGGCGTTATCGTGATCGATGAAGAGCACGACAGCTCCTATAAACAGCAGGAAGGCTGGCGCTATCATGCCCGCGATCTGGCTGTTTATCGCGCCCACAGCGAGCAAATCCCTATCATTCTCGGCTCCGCCACGCCTGCGCTCGAAACGCTGCACAACGTGCGCCAGCGTAAATACCATATGCTGCGCCTGACGCGCCGCGCGGGGAATGCCCGGCCGGCCATTCAGCATGTGCTGGATCTGAAAGGTCAGCAGGTGCAGGCAGGGTTAGCGCCCGCGCTTATTACCCGCATGCGCCAGCATTTGCAGGCGGGGAACCAGGTCATTCTGTTCCTTAACCGACGCGGGTTTGCCCCCGCCCTGCTGTGCCACGACTGCGGCTGGATTGCCGAGTGCCCGCGCTGTGACCATTACTACACCTTCCATCAGGCCCAGCGTCATTTGCGCTGCCACCACTGCGACAGCCAGCGCCCGGTGCCGCGCCAGTGCCCGTCGTGCGGGTCTACGCATATTGTGCCGGTTGGTCTGGGGACGGAGCAGCTGGAACAGGCTCTGGCACCCTTCTTCCCGGATGTGCCCATTTCCCGTATCGACAGAGATACCACCAGCCGCAAAGGGGCGCTGGAACAGCAGCTGGCGGAAGTGCATCGCGGAGGCGCACGCATACTGATTGGCACCCAGATGCTGGCCAAAGGCCATCACTTTCCGGACGTGACGCTGGTCGCTCTGCTGGACGTGGACGGCGCACTGTTCTCTGCCGATTTCCGCTCAGCCGAGCGTTTTGCCCAGCTCTATACCCAGGTGGCGGGACGTGCGGGGCGCGCCGGCAAGCAGGGAGAAGTCGTTCTGCAAACGCACCACCCGGAGCACCCGTTGCTGCAAACCCTGCTGCATAAAGGCTATGACGCCTTCGCCGAGCAGGCGCTGGCCGAACGCCAGACCATGCAGCTTCCCCCGTGGACCAGCCACGTTATCATCCGCGCGGAAGACCATAACAACCAGCAGGCGCCGCTTTTCCTGCAGCAGCTGAGAAACCTCCTGCAGGCCAGCCCGCTGGTGGATAATCAACTGTGGATTTTAGGTCCGGTTCCGGCGCTGGCCCCCAAGCGCGGGGGACGTTTTCGCTGGCAAATTTTGCTCCAGCACCCCTCGCGGGTTCGTCTTCAGCATATCGTCAGCGGCGCGCTGGTGCTGATTAACACCCTGCCCGAAGCGCGAAAAGTGAAGTGGGTTCTGGATGTCGATCCCATCGAAGGCTGAAGGCGGATCGAAAAATTTAACGCTCCTCACACTTTTTATGAAAATTCTGTAACCGATTCCATTAACTATCTGTAAAAATGGTGACGTCAGAAGTTCGGTGTTCAGGCGAGGAGAAGACGTTGAAGTCCAGGAAAGAGGTTGCTGCGGCGACCATGAAAGACGTTGCCGAGAAAGCACAAGTCTCAACGGCAACCGTGTCCCGCGCATTAATGAACCCGGATAAAGTCTCCCAGGCGACCCGTAACCGGGTGGAGCAGGCTGCGCTGGAAGTGGGCTATTTTCCGCAGGCAATGGGGCGTAACGTGAAGCGCAACGAGTCGCGTACCATTCTGGTGATTGTGCCGGACATCTGCGACCCCTTCTTCAGCGAGATTATTCGCGGAATTGAAGTCACCGCGGCAGAACAGGGCTACCTGGTGCTGATTGGCGACTGTGCCCACCAGAACCAGCAAGAAAAAACCTTTATCGACCTCATTATCACCAAGCAGATTGACGGTATGCTGCTGCTTGGCTCGCGCCTGCCGTTCGACGCCAGTATTGAAGAACAGCGGAATTTACCGCCGATGGTGATGGCCAACGAGTTTGCGCCCGAGCTGGAGCTGCCGACGGTCCATATCGATAACCTCACCGCCGCGTTCAACGCCGTGAACTATCTCCAGGAACTGGGACATAAACGGATTGGCTGCATTGCCGGGCCGGAAGAGATGCCGCTGTGTCACTACCGTCTGCAGGGCTACGTGCAGGCGCTGCGCCGTA
>NZ_JAIWJZ010000102.1:0-7846 GCF_020216105.1 Enterobacter sp. K16B | reverse complement strand
CCGCCATCGGCCACCCGGCCTGCATCATCACCCCCAGCGCGATAGCGCACAGGCCGATGGTGGACCCCAGCGAAATATCGATCCCGCCGCTGACGATCACCAGCGTCAGCGGCAGCGCCACAATGCCAATGCAGATGAAATCGCTGGTGCTGAACAGCAGCATGTTGATGTCGAGCATGCGCGGGTTGAGGGCGCCAAAGAGCAGGATCTCCAGCACCAGTAACATCAGCAGCGCGCTTTCCCAGTTAAGCTTCATTTACGCCACCTCTTTTTTGCGTTTGGGAAAGGGGGTGACGTGCTTTCCCCCTCGGTTGCCCGGCTGGAAGCGACCGTACTTGAGCGCCCGCTGATGACGCGCCAGCGCCTGGCGCAGCCGTCCGTCGAGCACCAGCACACCCAGCAGCACCAGCCCGGCGATAAAGTCGTTCCACCACGCCGGGAGCTTAAACAGCACCAGCACGGTATCGATTTGCGTCAGGAAGAAGGCACCGAGTAACGCGCCAATCAGCGTGCCCGTGCCGCCCAGCAGCGAAATGCCGCCGAGCACGCAGGCGGCAATGGCTTTCATCTCCAGCCCGCTGCCGGTCTGGTTCGGCACAAAACCGATCTGTGAGGCAAAGACGATCCCGGCGCAGGCCGCCAGCATGCCGTTAAGCGTAAAGGCGATCATCCGCGTGCGGTTCACCGCCACGCCCAGCTGGCGCGCCGCGGCAAGGTTATCCCCCACGGCATAGAAATCACGACCCAAGGCGGTGCGCGACAGCGTCCACGCACCTGCGGCGGCTAAAAACAGCACCCCCATACCGAGCGGCGAAACGCCGAGGACCACCGGCTCTGAGAGGGATTTCAGCCCGGGCGGCAGCCCTTCAATCCACTTCCCGTCGGTCCAGAGCAGCATTGCCCCGCGGTACAGCCCCAGCGTGCCGAGGGTGGCGACTATCGCCGGAATGCGCAGCCCCACCACCAGAAAACCGTTGAACGCCCCCGCCAGCGCCCCAACGGACAGGGCAAAGAGCATTGCCACCGGCAGGCTGTAGCCGCTGTTGAGCGCCACGCCGACGGCAATCGCCGACAGCCCGACGGTAGAGCCCACGGAGACATCAATATTGCGGGTCAGCATCACCAGCGCGGCACCGAGCGCCAGCAGGATCAGGATTTGCGCGCTGGCGAAGATCATCCCCAGCGTCTGAAGGCTCAGGTACGCTGGATTAAGCGCCACCAGCACGACAAACAGCGCCAGAATGGCGAGAAAGGCGCTCAGCTCGCGATTTTTCAGTAACGTCTTCATGATTGTCCTCCGAACGCCAGCGCCATCATGCGATCCAGGCTGACGGCGTGGCGCGGCAGTTCGCCGCTGAGCACGCCCTGATGCATCACCAGCACGCGATCGGCGAGGCCGGGAAACTCATCAAGATCGCTTGAGATCATCAGCACCGCCACGTTCTGCGCCGCCGCGCTTTTGAGCAGCTGATAGATATCGGCCCGCGCCGCCACGTCCACGCCGCGCGTGGGCTCATCGACGATCAGCAATAACGGATTGGCTTCAAGACAGCGTGCCAGCAGCACCTTCTGCTGGTTGCCGCCGGAGAGGGTGCGCACGGGTTGATCAGCATGGTTGAGCTTGATCCCGAGCGCCCGGTGGTAGCGTTCCACCACCGCAGACTCCCGCTTGCGCTGCTGCCAGAGAGACGGCTCGTTCAGGGCCACCGTGTTCCAGCGAACCGGCGCATCCAGGAACAACCCGGATACCTGCCTGTCCTCCGGCAGGTAGACCAGGCCTTTGTCCAGCCGTGCGCCAACGCTCTCGTGCGTGATCTCCTGATTCTCCAGCCAGACCCGCCCGCCGCGCACCGGGCGCAGGCCGTAGAGGGTTTCGGCAAACTCGGTGCGCCCGGATCCCACCAGCCCGGCCAGACCGACGATCTCTCCCGCGTAGATCTCAAGGCTCAGATCGATAAACCCCTCCCCGGTGAGATCGTCCACCCGCAGCACCGGAAAGTCCTGCGGCTGGGTGCGGCGATTGCCCGGCAGCGCCAGCCACAGTTTTTGCGCGTCGCTTAAGCCTTTCTCCCGGCTCACCGGCGTCATGGCGGCGATCAGGGCGTTATCGTCGAACTGCGCCGTTTCGCCGCTCAGCACCACCGCGCCGTCGCGCATCACCGAGACGTGGCTCGAAAGCATGCGGATCTCCGGCAGCTTGTGGGAGATAAAGACAATCCCGACGCCGAGATCCTGAAGGGCACGGATCTGCCGGAACAGGCGCTCGGTTTCGCCGGGCGTGAGCGAGGCCGTGGGTTCATCAAGGATCAGGATCCTGGCGTTGCGCATTAATCCGCGCAGGATCTCCACCATCTGCTGATCCGCCACTTCCAGGGTGCTGGCGGTGGCGTCGAGGTTAAGCTGGCACTGCAGCTGCTGGAGCTTATCGCCCAGCCGCTTTTCCAGATCCCGTTCGCGCGGCAGGCGGAAAAGGATGTTCTCCCTCACCGTCAGGTTGGGGAACAGCAGCGGCTCCTGCGGCACCAGATAGATGCCTAACGAGTGCGCCTGCACCGGGGAGAGCCGCGCATATGACTGCTCCCCGACAGAAAGTTCACCGCTGTCCGGCGTCTCAACCCCGGCGATGATCTTCATCAGCGTCGATTTTCCCGCACCGTTACCGCCCATCAGCGCATGTACCTGACCCGCAAGCAGTGTGAAATCAATGCCTTTCAGAACCGGCACACCGGAGAACTGCTTGCAGATATCGCGCGCTTTAAGAAGTGGGGTCATCATCGCTCCGCTATTGAACAAATGATTTTTAGATTTAATAATGTTCAAAAGCGTAGACGGTGAACTATATTTACAACCGTGCAGGGATCACAGTTTTATCGATTAAGATCCAGATTAAACAGAAAGCACCATAAAGATCCGTTTTGTCGCGTGGCTCACATTTTCCCCGCGCGCCAACGCGAACATATGATCTAAATTTTTATAAGAGTTCAACTATGAGCGATAAACGCACTGCGGAAGAAGGACGGTTTGCCGGGCTGGCACTGGCGGAAGAGGAGCTGGTGGCCCGCGTGGCCTGGTGCTACTACCACGACGGGCTGACCCAGAATGACATTGGCGAACGGCTTGGCCTGCCGCGGCTTAAAATCTCCCGCTTGCTGGAGAAGGGGCGTCAGTCCGGGGTGATCCGGGTGCAGATCAATTCCCGCTACGAGGGCTGTCTGGCGCTGGAAACCGAGCTACAACAGCGCTTTGGCCTGAAGCTGGTGCGCGTGTTGCCTGCCCTGAATACGCCGCCGATGAGTGTGCGGTTAGGCATTGGCGCTGCGCAGTCACTGATGGGCGTGCTGGAACCCGGCCAGCTGCTGGCGGTGGGATTTGGTGAAACCACCATGAGCAGCCTGCAGCACCTGAGCGGCTTTATCAGCTCACAGCAGATCCGCCTGGTCACCCTTTCCGGTGGCGTGGGGCCGTATATGACCGGAATCGGCCAGCTGGACGCCGCCTGCAGCGTCAGCATGATCCCCGCCCCGCTGCGCGTGTCATCCGCAGAAGTTGCCGGGATCTTAAAACGCGAAACCAGCGTGCGGGACGTGATCCTCGCCGCGACCGCAGCCGACGTGGCGGTGGTCGGCATTGGTTCGGTGAACCAGCGCCGTGACGCAACGATACTGCGCTCCGGCTATATCAGCGAGGGCGAACAGCTGATGTACGCCCGTAAAGGCGCGGTCGGCGACATTCTCGGTTATTTCCTCAATGCCGAGGGGGAATGCGTCGAGGAGCTGGAGATCCATAAAGAATTACTGGGCGTCACGCTGGATGAACTGGCGCAGCTGCCCACCATCGTTGGCGTAGCCGGCGGTGTTGAAAAAGCCGATGCGATTTATGCCGCACTGAAAGGTCGCCGTATCAATGGCCTGGTGACGGAAGAGACGACAGCCCGCGCGGTGCTGGCTCTGGCCGGATAAGAGTCGCCCTGCGCTAACAACGAGGCAAGCTCATGAGTTACCTTTTAGCGTTAGATGCAGGGACAGGCAGCGTTCGCGCCGTTATTTTCGATTTACAGGGCAATCAGATTGCCGTTGGTCAGGCCGAGTGGAAGCACCTGAGCGTGGAAAATGTGCCGGGCTCGATGGAGTTTGACCTCGACACCAACTGGCGGCTGACCTGCCGGTGTATTCATCAGGCGCTGGCGCAAGCGGGCCTGAGCGCGGGGGATATTCAGTCCGTCGCCTGCTGCTCCATGCGCGAAGGGATTGTGCTGTATGACCGCAACGGCGAGGCCATCTGGGCCTGCGCCAACGTTGACGCCCGCGCCAGCCGCGAGGTGGCGGAGCTCAAAGAGATCCACGACGACCGTTTTGAATCCGAAGTGTACGACGTTTCCGGCCAGACCCTGGCCCTGAGCGCGATGCCGCGCCTGCTGTGGCTGGCGCACCATCGTCCGGACATCTACCGTAAGGCCGCAACCATCACCATGATCAGCGACTGGCTGGCGGCGAAACTCTCCGGCGAGCTGGCCGTTGACCCCTCCAACGCGGGCACCACCGGCATGCTGGATCTCTTCTCCCGCGACTGGCGTCCGGCGCTGCTGGACATGGCCGGGCTGCGGGCCGATATCCTCTCGCCGGTGAAAGAGACCGGCACCGTGCTGGGGGCCATCACCCATGACGCCGCGCAGCAGAGCGGACTGCGCGAAGGGACCCCGGTGGTGATGGGCGGCGGTGACGTGCAACTGGGCTGTCTGGGGCTGGGCGTGGTACGAGCCGGGCAGACGGCGGTGCTGGGCGGCACCTTCTGGCAGCAGGTGGTCAACCTGCCGCAGGTACGCACCGATCCTGAAATGAACATCCGCGTGAATCCGCACGTTATCCCCGGCATGGCGCAGGCGGAGTCGATCAGCTTCTTTACCGGGCTGACCATGCGCTGGTTCCGCGACGCCTTTTGTGCCGAGGAAAAACTGATTGCCGAACGGATGGGGATGGACACCTATTCCCTGCTGGAAGAGATGGCCAGCCGCGTGCCGGCAGGTTCCCACGGGGTGATGCCGATCTTCTCCGACGCGATGCATTTTAAGCAGTGGTACCACGCTGCACCGTCGTTTATTAACCTCTCCATCGACCCGGAAAAGTGCAACAAAGCGACGCTGTTCCGCGCGCTGGAAGAGAACGCGGCGATTGTCTCGGCCTGTAACCTGGCCCAGATATCCCGCTTTTCCGGCGTGACGTTTGAGAGCCTCGTCTTCGCGGGCGGCGGGTCAAAAGGTGCCCTGTGGAGCCAGATTTTAAGCGACGTTACCGGCCTGCCGGTGCGTGTGCCGGAAGTGAAAGAAGCCACGGCGCTGGGCTGCGCGATCGCAGCCGGAACAGGCGCGGGGCTGTTTGCGGATATGGCCTCGACGGGCGAGCGGCTGGTGAAATGGAGCCGCGAGTTCACGCCGAACCCACAGCATCGCGAGCTCTACGACGGCATGATGCAGAAGTGGCAGGCGGTATACGCCGACCAGCTTGGGCTGGTAGACAGCGGGCTGACGACGTCGATGTGGCAGGCGCCGGGGCTGGTGCGGGCATCCCCCTCACCCCGGCCCTCTCCCCAAAGGGGCGAGGGAGAAAACCAGATCGAGCCAATACATTAAGACCGCACCGGCCAGTCCCCTCTCCCCTTTGGGGAGAGGGGTAGGGTGAGGGGCGAGTTCTTTGAGATCTATCACAATCATTCGATCCCGCTTTTACCTTTCCGCAGCCGCTGGCTAAATTAGTAACTCATCCGACCACATAACAATAATTTTACACTGGAAGAGACTATGAGCCGCTACCCGTCGTTATTTGCCCCCCTCGATCTGGGGTTCACCACTCTCAAAAACCGCGTGCTGATGGGCTCGATGCACACCGGGCTGGAGGAGCATCCGGACGGGGCCGAGCGTCTGGCGGCCTTCTATGCCGAGCGCGCGCGCCACGGGGTGGCGCTGATTGTCACCGGCGGCGTGGCTCCTGCCCCTTCCGGCGTCGGCATGGAGGGCGGCGCGGTGTTAAACGATGCGGCACAGCTGCCGCACCACCGCATGGTGACCGACGCGGTACACCGCGAGGGCGGCAAAATCGCCCTGCAAATCCTCCACACCGGGCGCTACAGCTACCAGCCGAATCTGGTGGCCCCCTCCGCCATTCAGGCGCCGATTAACCGTTTCACGCCCCATGCTCTCAGCCACGACGAGATCCTGGCGCTGATTGACGACTTCGCCCGCTGCGCCGCGCTGGCCCGTGAGGCGGGTTATGACGGCGTCGAGGTCATGGGTTCCGAAGGCTATCTGATTAACGAGTTCCTCGCCGCGCGCACCAACCAGCGTGACGACGAATGGGGCGGCGACTATGCCCGCCGCATGCGCTTTGCCGTGGAGGTGGTACGCGCGGTGCGCGAACGTGCGGGGGCTGATTTTATTATTATTTTCCGCCTGTCGATGCTCGACCTGGTGGAGGGCGGCGGCACCTTCGACGAAACCGTGCAGCTGGCGCAGGCGATTGAAGCCGCCGGCGCCACCCTTATTAACACCGGTATTGGCTGGCACGAGGCGCGTATCCCGACCATCGCCACCCCGGTACCGCGTGCGGCGTTCAGTTGGGTGACGCGCAAGCTGAAAGGGAAAGTCTCTGTTCCGCTGGTTACCACCAACCGTATTAACGACCCGCAGGTGGCGGACGATGTGATATCGCGCGGGGATGCCGATATGGTTTCCATGGCGCGGCCGTTCCTGGCCGATGCCGAACTGCTGTCCAAAGCGCAAAGCGGCCGTGCGGATGAGATCAACACCTGCATCGGCTGTAACCAGGCCTGTCTGGATCAGATCTTCGTCGGCAAGGTCACCTCCTGTCTCGTCAACCCGCGCGCCTGCCATGAAACCAAAATGCCGGTCATTCCGGCGGTCAACAAAAAACGCCTGGCGGTTGTGGGTGCAGGCCCGGCGGGCCTGGCGTTTGCGGTTAATGCCGCCTCGCGCGGGCACAGCGTGACGCTGTTTGATGCGGCCGGTGAAATTGGCGGGCAGTTTAATATCGCCAAACAGATCCCCGGCAAAGAGGAGTTCTATGAAACCCTGCGCTACTACCGTCGGATGATCGACCTGACGGGCGTGGATCTGCGCCTCAATCAGTGGGTAAAAGCGGCCGATCTGCTGGCGTTCGACGAGGTGATCCTGGCGAGCGGGATCGCCCCACGCACGCCTGCGATCGAGGGTATCGATCATCCGAAGGTTCTGAGCTATCTCGACGTGCTGCGTGACAAAGCACCGGTTGGGGAGAAAGTGGCGATTATCGGCTGCGGTGGGATCGGCTTTGATACCGCCATGTACTTAAGCCAGCCGGGCGAGGCCACCAGCCAGAACATTGCCGAATTTTGCGTGGAATGGGGGATCGACACCAGCCTGAACCAGTCCGGCGGCCTGCGTCCGGAAGGACCCCAGCTGCCAAAAAGCCCACGGCAGATAGTGATGCTCCAGCGTAAAGCCAGTAAACCAGGCGAAGGGCTGGGTAAAACCACCGGCTGGATCCACCGCGCCACCCTGCTCTCGCGTGGGGTGAAGATGATCCCGGCGGTGAGTTACCAGAAGATCGACGATGAGGGCCTGCACGTCACGATCGGCGGTGAGCCGCAGCTGCTGCGCGTGGATCATGTCATTTTGTGCGCCGGCCAGGAGCCGAAGCGCGATCTGGCGGATCCGCTGCGTGAAGCCGGGAAAACGGTGCACTTGATCGGCGGGTGTGATGTGGCGATGGAGCTGGATGCGCGGCGGGCGATTGCGCAGGGGACGACATTGGCTTTAGCGATTTGATTTCTTGCCCGGTGGCGCTGCGCTTACCGG
>NZ_JAIWJZ010000101.1:0-3506 GCF_020216105.1 Enterobacter sp. K16B | reverse complement strand
CCGCTCGGTTCGTAGCCGAGTACTCTATCCAGCTGAGCTACGGATGCAAAATGGCGGTGAGGCGGGGATTCGAACCCCGGATGCAGCTTTTGACCGCATACTCCCTTAGCAGGGGAGCGCCTTCAGCCTCTCGGCCACCTCACCACACAACGCCTCTTTCGAGTGCTTCGAGTGACTCGTTAAGAGCTTCTCGTCGCTGCGTGGCGCATATATTACTTTCTGGGACTTATAAGTCAAACAATTTTCCAAAAGCTTTTATCGTTTGCACAAATCACAGGCAATTCGCATGTAAAAGCCGCAAAGAGGGTGTTTTATAAGCGGATTTTGCAGGCATCTTCACATAAAACTGTGGCAGAAAAGGCAGTACAGAGACGAGTAAAGGGTAACGGAGTGGTTAAAAAGAGAGCGATTGAAATTAAACGGTAACTTTGAGCAGGAAAAATGACAGGAGGGTTGCGTCTCGCCCGACAGCGAGACGCGACAATATCAGTAACTGGACTGCTGGGATTTTTCAGCCTGGATACGCTGGTAGATCTCTTCACGGTGGACAGATACTTCTTTAGGAGCGTTAACACCAATACGTACCTGGTTACCCTTTACCCCTAAAACTGTCACGGTGACCTCATCCCCAATCATGAGGGTCTCACCAACTCGACGAGTCAGAATCAGCATTCTTTGCTCCTTGAAAGATTAAAAGAGTCGGGTCTCTTGTATCCCGGCATTATCCATCATATAACGCCAAAAAGTAAGCGATGACAAACACGTAAAGTGTAAGCAGTCACGGCATCACATTCTGTTAAACGTAAGTTTAGCCGATATACACAAACTCAACCTGACTTTATCGTTATCGATAGCACAGTGAACAAGACGCCATAACGTTACCGCTATGGCGTCTGCTTGTGCTTTGTAGTTATTACAGTTTCGCGCTTACCCAGCTTTCAACGCTGGCCAAAGCTTGCGGAAGTGCCGCCGCATCCGTACCACCGGCTTGCGCCATGTCCGGACGACCGCCACCTTTGCCGCCCACCTGCTGAGCGACCATACCAATCAGCTCCCCTGCTTTTACGCGGTCGGCCACATCCTTAGAGACGCCCGCAATCAGAGAAACCTTACCTTCTGCCACTGTCGCCAGCACGATAACGGTGGAACCAAGCTGGTTCTTGAGATCGTCGACCATAGTACGCAGCATCTTAGGCTCAACGCCCGCCAGATCGCTGACCAGCAGTTTAACGCCCTTAATGTCTACAGCCTTGCTGGAGAGGTTTGCACTCTCCTGCGCCGCAGCCTGCTCTTTCAGCTGCTGCAGCTCTTTTTCCAGCTGACGCGTGCGATCCAGTGCAACGCGCACTTTCTCGCCCAGGTTCTGGCTATCGCCTTTCAGCAGCTGCGCGATGTCGTGCAGCTGATCGCTCTGCGCATGCAGGCTGGCAATCGCCCCTTCACCGGTCACCGCTTCAATACGACGCACACCTGCCGCCGTCCCCGACTCGGAAACAATGCGGAACAGGCCGATGTCACCGGTGCGGGAGGCGTGAGTACCACCGCACAGCTCAGTAGAGAAGTCGCCCATGCTCAACACGCGAACACGGTCGTCATATTTCTCACCAAACAGCGCCATCGCGCCTTTTTTCTTCGCCGCCTCGAGATCCATGATATGGGTTTCGATAGGCAGGTTACGACGGATCTGCGCGTTCACCAGATCTTCCACCGCACGGATTTCAGACGGTTTCATCGCTTCAAAATGCGAGAAGTCGAAACGCAGCACTTTGTCGTTAACCAGAGAACCTTTCTGTGCAACGTGGGTACCCAGCACCTCGCGCAGTGCAGCGTGCATCAGGTGGGTTGCAGAGTGGTTGAGACGAATGCGCGCGCGGCGAGCTTCATCAACGTTAGCCTGGACGCCCTCGCCCACTTTCAGAGAACCGGAAACCAGTTTGCCCTGGTGACCAATCGCCTGACCGTATTTCTGGGTGTCGCTCACGCTGAAGCTGAAACCGTTGCCTTTCAGTTCGCCTTTATCGCCAACCTGACCGCCGGATTCCGCATAGAACGGGGTTTTGTCCAGAATGACAACCGCATCCTGACCTGCGCTGATGCTGTCTACGGCTTTGCCGTCAACAAACAGGGCGGTCACTTTACCGGTCAGTTCCAGCGCGTCGTAACCTTTGAATTCAGACGCGCTATCAACGCGGATCATTGCGTTGTAGTCTGCACCGAAACCGCTGGACTCACGCGCGCGACGACGCTGCTCTTCCATCGCCGCTTCGAAGCCCGCTTCGTCAACTTTGATGTTGCGCTCGCGGCAAACGTCTGCCGTCAGGTCAACCGGGAAGCCATAGGTGTCGTACAGACGGAAAGCGGTTTCGCCATCCAGCGTGTCGCCTTTCAGTTTCGCCAGCTCGTCGTCCAGCAGCGCCAGACCGCGCTCCAGTGTACGCGCAAACTGCTCTTCTTCGGTTTTCAGAACCTGCTCTACCTGTGCCTGCTGGCGTTTCAGCTCATCACCGGCAGCACCCATCACGCCAATCAGTGGCCCAACGAGTTTATAGAAGAAGGTGTCCTTCGCGCCCAGCATGTTGCCGTGACGGATGGCGCGACGAATGATACGACGCAGCACGTAGCCACGGTTTTCATTCGACGGGATAACACCGTCGGCGATCAGGAACGCACAGGAACGGATATGGTCGGCGATAACGCGCAACGATTTGTTGTTCAGATCGGTCGCGCCGGTGACGTCCGCAACGGCTTTGATCAGAGTGCTGAACAGGTCAATCTCGTAGTTGGAGTTAACGTGCTGCAGAACCGCGGCAATACGCTCCAGGCCCATACCGGTATCAACGGAAGGCTTCGGCAGCGGCTCCATGGTACCGTCGGCCTGACGGTTGAACTGCATGAAGACGATGTTCCAGATCTCAATGTAGCGATCGCCGTCTTCTTCCGGGCTGCCTGGAGGACCGCCCCAGATGTGGTCGCCGTGATCGTAGAAGATCTCGGTGCACGGACCGCAAGGACCGGTATCACCCATCTGCCAGAAGTTGTCCGACGCGTATGGCGCGCCTTTGTTATCACCAATGCGAATAATACGCTCGCGCGGGATCCCGACTTCTTTTTCCCAGATTTCGTAGGCTTCGTCATCGGTTTCATAGACGGTAACCCACAGACGCTCTTTCGGCAGGTTGAACCAGTTTTCACCGGTCAGCAGTTCCCACGCGTATTGAATGGCATCGTGTTTGAAGTAGTCGCCGAAGCTGAAGTTACCCAGCATTTCGAAGAACGTGTGGTGACGCGCGGTGTAACCGACGTTTTCCAGGTCGTTGTGTTTACCGCCCGCACGCACGCAACGCTGTGAGGTTGTGGCGCGGGAATAATTACGCTTGTCGAGACCAAGGAACACATCCTTGAACTGGTTCATCCCGGCGTTGGTAAACAGCAGAGTCGGATCGTTGTTCGGTACCAGGGAGCTGCTGGCAACAACCTGGTGTCCCTTACTATGGAAAAAATCGAGA
>NZ_JAIWJZ010000100.1:0-39487 GCF_020216105.1 Enterobacter sp. K16B | reverse complement strand
TGAGTGAGTGCAGCCAACGCACCTGCAACTTGAAGTATGACGGGTATAAACACAACAAGATGAGGTCTACGATGGGAAGCAATTCTTCTTTTTCTGCCCGTAGAACGGCACTGGCCATGGCCGTTGCGCTGTGTTGCGCCTGGCAATCCCCTGTTTTCGCCCACGGCAGTGAGGCGCATATGGTCCCGATGGACAAAACGCTACAGGACTTCGGCGCGGACGTTCAGTGGGATGATTACGCACAGATGTTTACCATTGCGAAAGACGGTGCCTTTGTGAAGGTCAAACCGGGTGCCAAAACCGCCATCGTCAACGGCAAAACCCTCAAGCTTGAGGTGCCGGTGGTGATGAAAGGCAAGAAAGCCTTTATTTCAGACAGCTTCATCAACGATGTTTTCCAGTCCGGTCTTGACCAGACCTTCCAGGTTGAAAAAAGCCCTCACCCGTTAAACGCGTTAACGGCGGACGAAATTAAGCAGGCCGTCGAGATTGTGAAAACCTCTGCGGATTTTAAACCCAATACCCGCTTCACCCAGATTGCCCTCGCTGAGCCAGAGAAAGCCAAAGTGTGGGACTTTGTGCTTAACGGCACGCCAGTGGATGCCCCCCGCCAGGCGAAGATCGTGATGCTGGATGGAAAGCACGTTATCGAAAGCGTGGTGGATCTGAAAGATAAAAAAATCCTGCGCTGGGAACCGGTGAAAGACGCGCACGGTATGGTGCTGCTGGATGATTTCACCGCGGTGCAGCAGATCATCAACGAGAGCACCGAGTTTGCTGAGGTGCTGAAAAAACACGGCATTACCGACCCGAAAAAAGTGATCACCACGCCGCTGACCGTCGGCTATTTTGACGGTAAAGACGGCCTGAAGCAGGAAGATCGCCTGCTGAAAGTGGTGAGCTATCTCGATGTCGGCGATGGCAACTACTGGGCGCACCCGATTGAGAACCTGCTGGCCGTGGTGGATCTTGAGCAGAAAAAAATTCAGAAAATTGAAGAAGGCGCCGTGATCCCGGTGCCCATGACCCCGCGCCCCTACGATGGCCGCGACCGGGTAGAGACGCCGAAAAAGCCGCTCGACATTACTGAACCGGAAGGCAAAAACTACACCATTACCGGCGACAGGGTTCACTGGCAGAACTGGGATTTCCACCTGAGCCTCGACTCCCGCGTCGGCCCGATGATTTCGACCGTGACCTATAACGACAACGGCAAAAAGCGCCAGATTATGTATCAGGGTTCCCTGGGCGGGATGATCGTCCCGTATGGCGACCCGGACGTGGGCTGGTACTTTAAAGCCTATCTCGACTCCGGCGACTACGGTATGGGCACCCTGACCTCCCCGCTGGTGCGCGGGAAAGACGTCCCGTCCAACGCCGTGATGCTCAATGAAACCATCCCGGATTACACCGGCGCGCCGATGGAGATCCCCCGCGCGATTGCCATTTTCGAACGCTACGCCGGGCCGGAATACAAGCATCAGGAGATGGGCCAGCCTAACGTCAGCACCGAGCGCCGCGAGCTGGTGGTGCGCTGGGTGAGCACCGTTGGCAACTACGATTACATTTTCGACTGGGTGTTCCATGAAAATGGCACCATCGGCATTGACGCTGGCGCGACAGGAATCGAAGCGGTGAAAGGCGTGCAGGCGAAAACCATGCACGATGCCACCGCCAAAGACGACACCCGTTACGGCACGCTGATCGATCACAACATCGTGGGCACTACGCACCAGCACATCTATAACTTCCGCCTGGATATGGATGTGGATGGCATCAACAACAAGCTGGTGGCCATGGATCCGGAAGTGAAACCGAATACCGCCGGCGGCCCGCGCACCAGCACCATGCAGATCAATCAGTATGATATTGATACCGAGCAGCAGGCGGCGCAGAAATTCGATCCAGGCACTATTCGCCTGCTGAGCAACACCCACAAAGAGAACCGCATGGGCAACCCGGTCTCGTATCAGATCATCCCTTACGCGGGCGGTACACACCCGGTGGCGACCGGCGCGAAGTTTGCCCCGGACGAGTGGATTTACCATCGCCTGAGCTTTATGGATAAACAGCTGTGGGTGACCCGCTACCACCCGGATGAGCTCTACCCGGAAGGAAAATTCCCTAACCGCTCGATCCACGACACGGGCCTGGGACAGTACAGCAAAGATAACGAGTCGCTCAACGACCAGGATGACGTGGTCTGGATGACCACCGGCACCACCCACGTGGCGCGCGCAGAGGAGTGGCCGATCATGCCGACGGAATGGGTTCATACCCTGCTTAAACCGTGGAACTTCTTCGACGAGACGCCAACGCTCGGCAAGAAGAAATAGAATAAATAACTCCCCGCCGGGCAATTGCCCGGCTTTTTTTTGCCGCAACATTTGAGGATCGTCCAGGCTTGCTTATAGTTACTGATATCTCAGCCGCATGATTTATCCCCCGGACGGGAAAGGATTTTATGGAAAAAAGAAAAAAACCGCCCCTCGAACGGGCGACCTGGCCGACACGCCATGCCATGGTCATGCATGGCCTGGCGAAAAACCTGCCGTGGCTGGCCTTCGTCAACGTCAGTTTCGCGGTAATGATCCTGCTGCGACACGTCCTGCTTAAGCCCGGCGATCCCCTTTATCCGACCTCTCCGCATCTGACAAAAATGGTCGATGCCTCAATGCTCGGCATTATTATCCTCTCTGCGGCACTGATCCTGATGGCATGGCGACGCATCGCCGGTATCAGCGTGGTGCTGTTTTTCTGTAGCGCCATCTGGTCAGTCGCCTGTTTCTGGTTTATTACCCAGCTGCTGCTGCCCCATGTCTGGCCGCTGTGCGTCATTCTGTTACTCGCCGGTTTGACGGCGCTCTACTTTTACCCCGAGGGGTTGCTCGCCTTTGAACTTCCGCTCTGGATCACCCTGCTGATTGCTAGCTGGAGGCTCAATGACGGTCTCAACCTTCACTTCGTCATCATCTGGAGCGTGTTTACGCTGATCCTGATCTGCGGACGTTTCATCCTGTTGAGCTGGTTTGACGAAGCCTGGCGACGCAACCAGCAAAATCAGCTGCTGATTTCCCGCCTGGACGCGCTGGCGCATCAAGATCCGTTAACCAAAACCGCCAATCGCCGAAAAATGGAAGTGGTGCTGGAGAACGCCGTTGAGCAGAAAAAAGCCTTCTCGGTGATCATGCTGGATATCGACTATTTCAAGCGCTACAACGATACCTACGGGCACCAGGCGGGTGACGAATGTCTGACGCGCGTAGCGCGGGTGCTGAAGCAGTCGGTGCGCACCCCGGAAGATGTGGTGTCACGCTACGGTGGCGAAGAGTTTCTGGTGATTCTGTTTAATTGCCCTGAAGCCATCGCGGAAAAGGTTGCCCTGCGTATTCAGGACGGCCTGCGCGCAGAGGCCATCCCGCACGGTGCCTCAGCGGTCAGCGACCATGTCACGGTGAGCATGGGGATTACGAGTATGGCGGAGGGGCTAGCCGGCACCGAAATCATCGCCCGCGCCGACGCGGCGCTGTACCGGGCAAAGGAGGCCGGGCGGGATCGGTGGTCGCTCTAAATAAAAGCCGGGTGGCGCTGCGCTTACCCGGCCTACGGTTCGAGGTGTTGTAGGCCGGGTAAGGCGTAGCCGCCACCCGGCTTGCTTTTTAATACCGCACGCACACCGATTTAGTTTCACACCAGCCGTCCAGCCAGTCCGGGCCAAAATCACGTCCGGTGCCGGACTGCTTCATCCCGCCGAACGGCAGGTTGGCGTCAATCAGCGTGTGGCTGTTCACCCAGACGGTGCCCGCCTGCAGCCTGTCGGTATACTCCAGCGCCTTGCTGATATTCTGCGTCCAGACGCTGGCCGTCAGGCCATATTCGGTGTCGTTTGCCAGCTGCAGCGCCTCTTCCCCGTCGGAGACGCGCACGAGGTTAACCACCGGGCCGAACACCTCTTCGCGGGTCAAGCGCAGCCCGGCATCCGGGTTTACCACCAGTGTTGGCGAAACGTAATAGCCTTTGCCTTCCGGACCACGGTTGCCGACGATCAGCTCCGCGTTGCGCGATTTTGCTTCATCAAGGAAGGTTTGCACCTTGTCGCAATGCGCGCGCGACACCAGCGGATTGATAAACGCCTCCGGCGACATGCCCGGCCCAACGCTCAGGGATTTCACCGCCTGCTCAAACCCGCTGACCAGCGTGTCGAAGAGCGGCGCCTCAATGTAGATGCGTGAGCTCGCCGCGCAGACCTGCCCCTGGTTCAGGAAGCTGCCGGTCATCAGGCCTTCGATCACCCAGGCCGGGTCGGCATCCTTCAGCACAATCGCCGGGTTTTTGCCCCCCAGTTCCAGCGTCACCCCGGTCAGCGTGTCCGCCGCCGTGCGGGCAATCTGCTTGCCGGTCGCCGTTGAGCCAGTGAAACTGACCTTGGCATTATGCGGATGCGCGGTCAGCGCTGCGCCACACACCGCGCCGCTGCCGGTTACCACATTGAATACCCCGTCCGGGATCCCCGCTTCGCTGGCCAGTTCCGCCACGCGCAGCATGGTCAGCGGCGTGGTTTCCGACGGTTTAATGACAATAGAGCAACCCGCCGCCAGGGCAGGCATCACTTTCCACATCCCGATCATCAGCGGGAAGTTCCACGGGACAATCCCGGCCACCACGCCAACCGGCTCTTTGCGCGTCCACGCCTGGTAGCGTGCGCCCTGCGGCAGCGGAATGGAGAGGTCGAGGGTTTTCCCCGCAATTTTAGTGGTCAGCCCGGCGGTATAGCGCATCCAGTTGAGGGTACAGCCGACTTCAAAGGCGCGGGAGATGTTGATGGACTTGCCCTGCTCCAGCGTTTCAAGCTGGGCCAGCTCCTCGCTGTGCTGCTCCACCAGATCGGCGAAATGGAGCAGGATCCGCTCGCGCTCCGCCGGTAATTTTCCGGCCCAGCTGCGGGCGACGAAGGCGCGCCAGCCGGACATCACGGCGCGATCAACGTCATCGACGCTGGCATCGGCAGTCGAGGCTATCACCTCGCCCGTGGCCGGGTTATAGACATTGAGCCGTTTTTCACTGTCCGACGCGGCCTGACGCCCTTCAATCCACAGGCCATGATGTCGGTCTAAAAATTGCTGCACGGCAGGCTGAATAGCCACCTGTGATTCAGACATAGGATACTCCTTCGTTATTATTCGCAGGGTGTTTATCCAGTCTAAGAGGGGTTTCGCATTCCCGCTTTTGTCTCTGTGACATTCGCTTTGCCACCTGTGACAGGCTCCGCAAATCGTGATAATTCCGTCTTATAGCGCTGTCCCCGGTGAGTGTTCTTTCCTATAGTCAGCCTCAGAGCTCTGACAAAATGCAACACAAATGCAACAATGCGTAAACGTTGACGGTGCAGTGAGAAAAACGATGGCGTGTGCAAGCGAGCAGGAACAGTATCAGCAGTGGCTGGCGCAAATTAACCAGGTTTGCGGGCGTTTTAACGCGCGTCCTCTGGAGGGAAAATTCTTCGGTGAACTGGAGACCAGCTATGCGCGCAGCCTGAAGCTCAGTACCGTGACCGCTGGCGGCGTAACCCTGTTCCGCTCCCGCCAGGAGATCAGAGACAGTAACGATGCCTGGTTCTATACCGTGTTTCAGCTTGAAGGCAGCGCGCAGATCGAGCAGGACGATCGCCGCTCTGTGCTGAGAACCGGGGATATTACGCTGATTGACGCATCGCGCCCGTGCTCAATTCACTGGCAGGAAAAATCCCGCCAGATTTCGCTGCTGGTGCCCCGTCAGATCATTGAGCAGCAGTGCCGGTTTCAGGAGATCAGCTGCGCGCTGACGCTCTCCCGTTCGTTGCCGACGGTACAGTTAAGCCATCGTCTGTTGATGGAGAGTATGAGTAATGCCGACCTGAGCGACCGGGAGAGTGAAGCGGCGCTTGAAGCGATGGTCTGCCTGCTACGCCCGGCGTTCCAGCAGCGCGAGTTGATTCAGCCGCGTAAGGAACGCCAGTTCCAGCAGGTGGTGGCGCTGATCGACGACAACATTCAGTCTGACTCCCTGCGCCCGGAATGGATTGCCGCCGAAAGCGGAATGTCTGTGCGCAGCCTCTACCGCATGTTTGCCGAGAAAGGGCTGGTGGTGGCGCAGTACATTAAAAACCGTCGTCTGGATCTCTGCGCGCAGGTGCTACGCTCCGCCGGAGATGATGAAAAGCTGGCGGGAATTGGCTACAGCTGGGGGTTCACCGATCATAGCCATTTTTCAACGGCCTTTAAGCAGCGTTTTGGCGTCTCACCGGGTGAATACCGCAGGCGCTACCGTTAGTTACTTCCTGAGCCACTTTCCGTTAATGCCCTTCACGTACTCGCCCGGCTGCGCACGGGCAACCAGCTTTTGACCTGCCATTTTCGCCACTTCATCCACCGGTAAATTGTTGCTGTCCGCCAGTTTCTGGTAGTTTTCCGTGCGCGCCGCGTTGATGCGGCTGACCAGTGCCAGCGTTTCCGCATCCTGTTGAATCGGGGCCAGATAGCCGCTGAGGGTTTCCCCCACCCGGCCCTGCGCCCGGGCGTCGTTCAGGGTCAGCGCCGCCGCCTGCACGTTCATCCCTAATGCCAGTAAAATCAGAGCTAATCGTTTCATAGCATCCTCAGAACAGATCGCTGCGCGATTTCAGCAGATTTTCAACGTCTTTATCGACCTTAATATGGATCTCATGTTCGATTTTGACGTTCATATTGATGGTAATCGGCTCTTTTGGCGCGGCGACTTCAATACGCGGCGTACAGCCAGTCAGTAGCGCGGCAGCGGCAACGGTGAGCACACCAGCCCTCTTTTTCATTGTTGTTCCTCACTTTCCTTGCCAGTCGAACTGCGGGGCGCAGGTATCGCCGTATGTTGCTCAAACCAGGTTTGCAGGTTGTCGCCAAAACGCAGGCTGCGCCAGAGGGTAAAGACATTCTCGTCATGGGTATAGTTCAGATTGACGGAGCTGCTTTTGCCCTCCACGCGGCTGGTCCCCTTGATGGTCGCCTGCATGGTTAATTCACCCAGGTTATCTAAATTGATTCTCGTCCACGAACGTGAAATTTCCATATAGCGGAGCCAGTTGATCGCGGCACCCGCCACCATATTATCTTTAACGATGGCGTCTGCCGTATCTTTGTCGATGCGCAGCGTCATGGGCCCCGGGTTGGTCAGCCAGCCATCTTTAATGATCCACTTTTCATTGTCCAGCCAGAACGGCAGCGCTCCGCTGACCGGGCCAGACATGGCAAACTGTTTCGGATTGACGGCGCTAATCAGCTCGCTGGAGGAGATATTGTCCACACGCAGCAGGGCCGGATCGTGCTGCGGCATCCGCAACTGCTGCATGGTGATTTTCCCGCCGAGGGTTTCCACCTTCACGTTGGTGAGCAGCAGCGGATTGTCCTCGGTCCAGGGATAGTCCCCCTGCAAATCCGCGGTGATGTTGCGCGCGGTGATCAGGTTTTCCACTTCGCCAATGCGCAACGTCACCGGTCCGCGGGTCCCCAACGACCAGGTCCCCTCGCTGAAGCGGAACGGCAGCACAAAATCGACGCCGTTAATCTGGTTATCCGGCATCCAGGCGCTGCCGGATTTCAGTACGCCGTGCCCGCCGGCCTCAAAACCCTGATCGGCCGCTGCCGAGAAGGCAACCTGGGCATAGAGCTCCCCGTCGCGCAGGGTCATTTTCCAGTCTGGCGGGATCAGCGGCTGGAAGACGGTAAGCGACTGTTTCGGCCACCAGGCCTGCCCGCGAAGACGCTCCCCGTCCCAGCGGCCGTTGACCTGTACCGGGCCGATGTTGTCCGCGCGGAGATCGCCTTTGAACTGGAAAATCGTCGGATCGGTACCGTCGACGCTGAAGGTCAGAACCGACGGCGGCAACACGCTGCCGCCGGAGAAACGGGTCTGTCCGGCATTGAGCGACAACGCGCCGCTGAAGGTCGGTTTTTCGGGGTCACGGAACCAGCGCACCGGTTGGTCCAGCACCATGCGTGGCTTGCTGACCTCCATCGTGCCGTACTGAAGCTTGTCAAAACCGGTGGAGAGCGCCGTCAGTTCGATAAGGTTGTCGCGCCACTCGCCTTTCCCGGCGACATCCCAGCGGGCATGCATCGGCGTAAAGCCGCCTTTCCCCCAGTAGCGCCACTGCCACAGGCCGTTGTCGGGTAAAAAGTCGTTTGCCTGACCGTCGAGGTGGAGCTCAAAATCCCCCATTTCGTTTTCATGGGCGCGCAGAATAGCCTGTAAACGGCCGTCCACGCCCTTTTGCGTGAGCTTCACGCCCGCCAGCGGCCAGCGAATTTCATCAATATCGAGCGAGTCAATGATGCGCCCGCGCGAGCGGAGCAGCGCGCCAGGCTCAAAGGCGAGCTGCGGTTCATACAGGCTGCCGGTCAGTTTTGCCGGCAGCCTGGCGTAGAGAATAAGATCGTTCTGTTTCGCCTCACCGCTCAGGTGCAGCGGCATGTCGCTGTTTTCCATGCTGAGCCTGCCGGGCCCAATATTCAGTACCGCGTTGCCTTTCCCGGCGTCGCCGTGGGTCAGCACATTCAGTCGACCGGTCAGGGTGGCCTTCTCCAGCCCCTGCTGCCAGTTGTCGGCACGAAGCGAAACGCGTCCGCTCAGCGGCATGCCGGAGAGCGCCCAGTTCCAGCGTCCGTCGCTGATGTTCAGCTGCTCCGCGGTGATCTGCCACGGCAGGTCAAGGAGCGGTTCGGGGTTGTCCCGCGCCATCACCACCAGTTGCCCCTGATTGTCTTCCCAGTCCAGATCGGCATCGACCAGGGTCGTTAGCTGTGGCACGTTAAAGGTCGGCACCGCATGGCCCTTCACCGGCACGCCATCCGGCACCAGCGGCAGCGTGAACTCGCCCACCAGCTTAACGGGCTGCGGCTGGTCAGGAAGCTGCACATCGAACTGGGTAACGGAGAGCGTCTGCCCGCGAAGTGTCCCCTTAATGCTGACCTGCTCGCCTTTATAGGCGATCTCCTGTCTTGCCGGGGTCAGCGATGCGTTAAGTTCCCCCTGCCACTGCTGCCAGGGTGAAAGCGTCAGACGGTGAACCGTAAGCCAGGTATTCGGTAACACCGCCTGCCACTGGGCCAGCGTTTTCGGGGCAACCGTTGACGGTGCGGACTGGGGAATCTTGCTCAGACAGACGGCGTTGAGATCGAGCGTGCCGATATCCAGCTTCCAGCGGCTGGGATGTGACAGCGTCACGTTATCGATGCGGGCTATCTCGCAGTCTTCCACCAGATAGCGGAGATCGGGGATCACCAGCGCATGACGAGTGAGCTTCGGGCTCTCTTCGAACGCGATACGCGTCCCGACGGGCAGCCAGATCCCGGCGAGCGTCGGTACCCACTGGGCGAGCGTCATCAGCAGCGTCAGCGGCAACAATATGAACAGCAGTAAAAGCGCAAGTGCGGCTTTGTATTTACCCTTCATGGGCAGTTAATATCCTGATTTAGCGAAAAAATTAAGCCGGCAGTGCCGATCATTGTCGCATGTTTGGCCAGTCAGTTGAAGGAAATGCCATTTTTAAGGATAGATGCTCTAGAATAATTAACAGAACTTATTGAATTCAATAATATTTTAGAAATTGTAAGATAATTTTAATCATGCTAACGTGAATGCAAAATCACTGGAGAAAGTCTTATGAAACTCGCGGTATATAGCACAAAGCAGTACGACAAAAAGTATCTGCAACATGTTAACGAGGCTTACGGGTTTGAGCTTGAATTTTTCGACTTTCTGCTGTCCGAAAAAACCGCCAAAACGGCGCACGGGTGTGAAGGTGTCTGCATTTTTGTCAACGATGACGGCAGTCGTCCGGTGCTGGAGGAGTTGAAAAAACAGGGGGTGAAATACATCGCCCTGCGCTGTGCGGGCTTTAATAATGTGGATCTCGATGCCGCCAAAGAGCTGGGTCTGAAGGTGGTTCGCGTGCCGGCGTACTCACCGGAAGCGGTGGCGGAACATGCGATTGGCATGATGATGTCCCTCAACCGTCGTATTCACCGCGCTTATCAGCGTACCCGTGACGCCAACTTCTCGCTGGAAGGCCTGACCGGCTTTACTATGTACGGCAAAACCGCTGGCGTGATCGGGACCGGTAAAATTGGCGTCGCCGCCCTGCGCATTCTGAAAGGCTTTGGCATGCGTCTGCTGGCGTTTGATCCGTACCCAAGCGCGGCCGCGCTGGATCTGGGCGTGGAGTACGTTGACCTGCCAACCCTGTTCTCGCAGTCTGACGTCATCTCCCTGCACTGCCCGCTGACGCCGGAAAACTACCACCTGCTTAACCAGGCGGCATTCGACCAGATGAAAGACGGCGTAATGATCATCAACACCAGCCGCGGCGGGCTGGTTGACTCTCAGGCCGCGATCGAAGCGCTGAAAACCCAGAAAATTGGCGCACTGGGGATGGACGTTTATGAGAACGAACGCGATCTGTTCTTTGAAGACAAGTCGAATGACGTGATCCAGGACGACGTCTTCCGTCGCCTCTCCGCCTGCCATAACGTGCTGTTTACCGGACACCAGGCATTTCTGACCGCCGAAGCGCTGATCAGCATCTCAGAAACGACGCTGGGGAATTTGCAGCAGCTGGAAAAAGGTGAAAGCTGCCCTAACGAACTGGCTTAAATCTCACGCCGGGTGGCGTCTACACTTCACCCGGCACGTTCGTTTCCCAGCTTCGGTGGGCAAAACGCCACCACAGCAGTACGCCCACCAGTGCAATCGCGCTTAATACACTGAATGCCGTCGCAAACGAGTAATGCCCGGCGATCGTACCGGTTAATGCCGGACTCATGGATGCCCCCACACCCTGCATCAGCATCACGACACTCTGCCCGGCATTGACGTGTCCGCTTCCGCGCAGCAGCACCACGATAAACGACGGTACCACGACCCCCAAAATGCCGGCGGCCAGACCGTCGAGAATTTGTACCGGGACCATCATGAACGGTGCGTCCGTACTTGCCGCCAGCGCCGCGCGTACCGGCATGACCAACAGCGCCAGCATAATTAACCGCCAGTAGCCGTAGTGTTCTATCCGGCGTGCGACCCAGATGGCGACGGGGATCATCACGGCCTGTGAGATGATGACGGTACCCGCCGCATACAAACCGGGGTTGATCGAGGCGGGTGCCGCTGCAACCCGCATGCTCAGCATCGGCAGCAGCGCGGCATTCGCCAGGTGGAACAGCAGAAGCGTCAGTCCGGTCACAAACAGCGCCCGGTTTTTCATCAGCACCGCAAAGCCGGGAACCGGCACGCTCGCTGAAGATGCCAGCCCCCGCGCGGCATTGTTGTCGATATCGCCGTTGCGGATGGCCAGCTGCGCACAGAGCGTGAGCAGCGTCGTACAGGTCATCAGCAGGAAAATCCCGCCGACGCCCCAGTACCAGGCAATGCCGCCTGCCATCAGTGCGGTGACAAAGTTGCCGCCGTGATTGAACGCTTCATTTCTGCCCATCTGAGCACTGAAGCCGTTCTGGCCGGTCAGCCCCAGCGTAATGCCGGTGATCAACGGCCCGACAAATGCTGCACAAATACCGGTGATAATTTGCGAAACGGCGACCACGCTGCTCTGTTGGCTAAACCAGAGCAGAAGCGTGCTCAGGGTGATCAACAGGCAGAGCAGCGCCAGCACGGCACGTTTGTTCCTGGAAGTGTCAGTAATAAATCCTGCCGGTAGCGTGGCCAGTAATCCTGCCAGCCCACCGGCCGTCATCAGTATGCCGATATTGTCCGGGGACCAGTGACGCTCGGTCAGAAAAATACCGAGAAATGGCCCGAGGCCATCGCGAACATCCGCAATAAAAAAACTGGTCAGGCATAATGCCCGCAGCGAACGAAGAGACATACTTCCTGCCTTTGTCTGTTATCGCCTGAAAAAATGAAAATGTAGTATAGCGGGTATTTTTGACAATCAGCGTCACGCGGGTTGTTCAATACTATCAATTCATTGTATGGCCCAGGCTATACGCACTTAATACCGCTGCGTTTAAATTTAAGTCCGCAATGGCAGACGGTTTCCCGAGTAAGTACCCCTGCACTTCATCGCACTTATTTTTCATGAGGAAAGTGAGCTGTTCGAGGGTTTCCACCCCTTCTGCGGTGATCTCCATCGAATAGGCCTTGCCCAGATCGATGATTTTCTCAACGACAGCCTGGTTCTGCGGTGAATCGCCTAACGTAAAAATAAAGCTTTTGTCGAGCTTGAGCCCATCAAACTGAAACTTCCGCAGATAGCTCAGCGAGGCGTAGCCGGTACCGAAATCATCAATCAGAATGCGAACGCCCTTTTTTTTGAGGGCCTTCATGGTCTGCAGAGTTTTTTCTGGATCGGAAAGCGTGACATTCTCCGTCACTTCAATTTCCAGCCGCTGGGCTTCGAGCCCGGTGTCATGAAGAATATCTTTAATCCTTTCGGCGAGATCGCTTGCCTGGAATTCAATCGCAGAAATATTGACCGATACCGATAATCCTGGCAAGAACGCTTGCGCATCCAGACACGCTT
This sequence comes from Enterobacter sp. K16B, assembly GCF_020216105.1. Lineage (NCBI taxonomy): Bacteria > Pseudomonadati > Pseudomonadota > Gammaproteobacteria > Enterobacterales > Enterobacteriaceae > Enterobacter > Enterobacter sp. K16B. The sequence continues at coordinate 26,943 of NZ_JAIWJZ010000100.1, read as the reverse complement.
TGCGAATAACCCAGTTGCTGAGACTAATAATAAGCCCGGTTTCTTCAGCCAGCGGGATAAACTGATCGGGCATCATGTTTCCGCGCTCCGGGTGCTGCCAACGAACCAGGGCTTCCACGGCCTCAATTTTAGAATATCGGAGGTTATAACGCGGCTGATATACCAGAGAGAGCTGGTCCTCGCGAATCGCAGTTCTGAGCTCTAATTCCAGTCTTCTGCGTTCAGTCAGCTTTTCCGACATATCCGGGCAATAATAAACCCATCGGTTTCTACCCGATTGTTTCGCCTGATAAAGGGCTATATCCGCAAAGCGTAAAAGATCGTTTGCGCTGCTGCTGTCCTGTGGCGCCATTGCAATCCCCATGCTGACGCCTATTGCCACATCGTTGCCATCAATGGTGAAAGGACGGTTGAGTTCTTCCACGATACGTTGACACACCTCGTCGATCTGCTCTTTTTGACTGATGTTGCCGAGGAGCAGCATAAATTCATCGCCCCCCTGTCGGGCGACAAAATCCCCGCCACGAACACAATGTTTAAGACGCGAGGCGACCTCGCCAAGCAGGGCATCCCCCGTGGAATGGCCAAAAATATCATTGACGGGTTTAAACTTGTCTAAATCCAGGCAAATCATGGCGAAGGGGTAATTATTAACGCCTTCTTTCGCTAACTGGCCCGCCAGAAACTCCTTAATATGGTACCGGTTCGGGAGGCCTGTTAATTCGTCATGCCGTGACAGGAACTCCACGCGTTTTGTGGCCTCCACTTCCAGAGAAACGTCGGTTGCCGCGCCGCGCAATACAACAGTGCCATCCGGCTGAGTCGAAAATTTAGCCAGCAGCGTGCAATACGCGGTGGCATGTTGATAGTTCGTATAAGGGCAGTTCTTAAATTCGAAGCGCCCTGTTAACGCAGGGCCCGTTACAGGCTTATTAAAACTGCCTCTGGTCGAAGGAAAGAGTTCATCCAACCGGCGACCGATCCATTGACTCTGATCGTATCCTGTGACGGTGGAAAAACGGCCGGACAGCCATGTTATTTTTAACGATAAATCGGTTTCCCAGAACCAGTCGCTGGTGGTTTCACTGACGTCCCGGAAGCGTTTTTCGCTCGTGATAAGATTCAGTCTTGCCTGTTCAAGCAGAAACGTATTTTCGTCATGCATTCTCGCCTTGTGCATAATATGGCGCATGAGGATGACCATCATCGAAATTGTCAAAAGTACTGACAGGATCATTAACGGCAGAAAATAGATGATCAACGCCTGGCCGGGGTTTTCACTGTCCCAGATAATGTCCACATCACCATTTTGGGTGCGCAGAGTAAATGCCGTCTGGTTATTTGCCTGAGCATTCTCTTTATTAATGGAAGCGCGTACATTATTTATTCCGGCATCCTGCCCAATCGTCAGCAGTTTTTTAGCCGTTAATTTATCAATAAACACCATGACTGACGGCTTACCCGGTGAGGGTTGTACACTCGGATCATCGCCCGTTGTTATCCATTCGGCTGAAACAATGGCGGGGACGGAATGGATAAGCGTGAGCATGGAGATCGGCAATCCATTTTTCAGGCTAAGCTCATGGAGTAAACGCGCTTTCGTGGGTTTATCTAACCAGCTTTCCAGTTCTTCACGTTTCAGTTTCCCGTCAAGCACGCTGTAACGCGTGGTCCCTTCCGCTGAGATAACAAACACCCCTTCGTAGCCAAAGTTGTCGTACAGTGACTTACCCAGATTCTGCTTATCCCATGCCCAGTGAAGGTCAATTTTCTGATGAAGATGTTTATAAACATCGCCCCACTCGGCATTGTCTTTAAGATGACTTCGCATGCTTTCCTGGCGAGTCTCTAACGCTTTTTTTAATAAAAACTCATCGTGTTGGTCGCTGATTTGGTTAACATTGTTTTTTATTATTAGCAAGGAAACGATTGCCGCAATGAAAATACTTATCAATAACGTGACGACATAGGTAAAGATTTTATTTATCAGCCTTTTAGAATGTTCGGTATCCGTAAAGCCAGGAGTGTTCAGAGGTAGGGTCATCATTCGCCTTCTTAACTGCTCTTACGTCATTTTTTATGCCATCTTCGGTTATCGGCATAAAACAAGAAAATTTTAGCGTTAAAACCTGACACTAAAGAATATTTGTTTTCCCTAATCCAGATCAAATGATTAATCATTAACTATTTTGCAAACTCTACACTGTTTATAAAACATGCCGTGCAGAATGGCTTTATCTCGCATAAATTTAATTTAAATAAAACGTTTGTTGGCGGGAAATAGGATATTACTTTGTTGGTGCCATTCCAGACTTCAGACCCGGTAGAAAAAAACCGGGCGTAAAGCCCGGCTCTGTTTTCAGGCAACCCGTGTTCTATGCACTCAACCCGCGATTCTCCAGCATCGGTTCGATCTGCGGATCGTGTCCGCGCCAGTTACGATACAGTTCCGCTAAATCCGTGCTGTTTCCGCGAGACAAAATCGCCTCGCGGAATTTTTGCCCGTTCTCACGCGTTAAGCCGCCCTGTTCGACAAACCACTGGTAGCCATCATCCGCGAGCATTTGCGTCCACAGGTAGGCGTAATACCCCGCCGCGTAGCCGCCGCCGAAAATATGGGCAAAATAGCTGCTGCGATAGCGCGGCGGTACAGCGGGCAGATCCAGCCCCTCTTTTTGCAACGCCGCCGTTTCAAATGCTTCCACGTCCGAAACGGCCTCACTGATGCCGTGCCAGTTCATGTCCAGCAGCGCGGCGCTCAGCAGTTCCGTCATATCATAGCCTTTGTTGAAATGCGTCGCGTTGAGCATGCTTTCCCGCAACGCGTCCGGCATCGGTTCGCCGGTTTCGTAGTGGCGCGCATAGTGCGTAAAGACCTGCGGATGGCTGGCCCAGTGCTCATTGATTTGCGACGGGAATTCAACAAAATCACGCGGAGTATTGGTGCCGGAGAGCGTGGCGAAACGCTGGCTGGCAAACAGGCCGTGCAGCGTATGGCCGAACTCGTGGAAGAGCGTTATTACATCATCCCAGGAGAGGAGCGCGACACCGCCGTTCGCCGGTTTTTGATAATTACAGACATTATAAATAACCGGACGGGCCGCAAACTCGAACGATTGTTCGACGAAATTGCCCATCCAGGCACCGCCCTGCTTGGAATCGCGTGCAAAGAAGTCGCCGTAAAACAGCGCCATGCCCTCACCGGTGTGGTCGAAAATTTCCCATACGCGAACGTCCGGGTGATAAACCGGGATATCGAAGCGCTCGACGAAGCGGATGCCAAACAGCTGGCTGGCCGCCCAGAACACGCCATCCTGCAGTACGGTATTGAGCGCAAAATAAGGCCTGATTTGCGACTCATCGAGGGCATATTTTGCCTGGCGCACGCGCTCCGCATAAAAGGCCCAGTCCCACGCCTGCACCGTAAAACCAGCCTGCTCGTCATCAATCACTTTCTGAATATCGGCCTGCTCGCGCTCCGCGCGGGCGCGGGCGGCAGGCACAATACCGCGCATAAAGGCCAGCGCGGCGTCAGGGGTTTTCGCCATCTGATCCGCGGTACTCCAGCTGGCGTAATCCTCAAAGCCCAGCAGGCGAGCCTGACGGGCACGCAGCGCCGTGAGACGAAGGATCAGCTCACGGGTGTCGTTTTCATCCCCTTTCTGGGTACGTGTCCAGCCAGCCCTGAAGAGATTTTCACGCGTCTGACGATTGCGCAGCGCTGCCAGCGCGGGCTGCTGGGTAGTGTTCAGAAGCGGGATCAGCCAGCGATCGTTAAGCCCTCTCTCTGCGGCTGCCTGTGCCGCGTCCGCGATCTCCGTTGCGCTGAGCCCGTCAAGCTGGTGCGCATAATCCACCACCAGCCCACCGGTCTTATCGGCAGCCAGCAGACGTTGATTAAACTGGCTGGTCAGAGAGGCTGCCTCGGTATTCAGCGCCTTCAGCTCGGCTTTTTCTGTCTCATTCAGACACGCCCCGGCCAGTATAAACCGCTGATACGTCTCCTCGACCAGCCGCCGGGATTCGGCGTCCAACGCGGCACGGTCCTGCCAGACGCTCTCGACGCGGGCGAAGAGCGTATCATTCAGCCAGATATCGTTCGCCAGCGCGGCAAGTTCGGTGGAGAACTGTTCTTCCAGTTCCTGCAGATACGCGTTGGTGTGCGCGGAGGTCATGGCGAAGAAAACGCTGCTGACGCGCGTGAGCATCACGCCACTTTTTTCCAGCGCCAGCACGGTGTTATTGAAATCTGGCGCAGCGTGCTGAGCGACAATGGCCTCAATGTCCGCCCGCTTCTGGCGAAGCGCTTCATCGAAAGCCGGTCGATAGTGGCTGTCGTTGATTTCATCAAAACGGGGCGCCTGGTAAGGCAACAGACTGATGTCAAAAAAAGGATTGGTGGCCGCCATCTTTCACTCCTGAGTACGGGTTTCTTCCCAGAGTAGCCCCTGCAACGCTGTCATACAAATGTTGCCTTAACGCTCCCTCTGCGACCATGCTATGTTAGTACAACACAAAAAGCGTTGAGGAACAGTGAGATGATTATTTTAGTTACCGGGGCAACGGCAGGTTTTGGTGAAAGCATCACGCGTCGCTTCGTCGCCAACGGACACAAGGTTATTGCGACCGGGCGCCGCCAGGAACGATTGAAGGAGCTGAAAGACGAATTAGGCGACAGCATCCTGACCGCGCAGCTCGATGTGCGTAACCGCGCTGCCATTGAAGAGATGATTGCCAACCTGCCCGCTGAATGGCGCGCCATCGACGTGCTGGTCAACAATGCAGGTCTGGCGCTGGGCATGGAACCCGCCCACAAAGCCAGCGTAGAAGACTGGGAAAACATGATCGACACCAACAACAAAGGGCTGGTGTACATGACCCGCGCGGTGTTGCCGGGGATGGTTGAGCGTAACCGCGGCCATATTATCAATATCGGCTCAACAGCCGGGAGCTGGCCTTACGCGGGCGGCAACGTTTATGGCGCGACGAAAGCGTTTGTACGCCAGTTCAGCCTTAACCTGCGCACCGATCTGCACGGCACCGCCATTCGTGTGACCGATATCGAGCCGGGTCTGGTGGGCGGCACCGAATTTTCCAATGTCCGTTTCAAAGGCGATGACGCGAAGGCAGATAAGACCTACGAAAATGCTAACGCGCTGACGCCGGAAGATGTCACCGAAACGGTCTGGTGGGTGGCGACGCTGCCAAAACACGTCAATATCAATACTGTCGAAATGATGCCCGTCAGCCAGAGTTTTGCCGGACTGAACGTCCATCGCGGCTAACCGTGCCCTTCCCGGCCTGCGGGCCGGGTCTGTTTCGGGTTATAAAAGAATGGTAGTATGTTCAGGCTAACTCTCTGAGAAATGACAACTCATGGCCGCTGAATCGCAACTTAATCCCACCCAGCCCGTCAACCAGCAAATCTATCGCATCTTGCGACGCGATATTGTTCATTGCCTGATCCCACCGGGAACACCGCTTTCCGAAAAAGAGGTCTCCGTGCGGTTTGACGTCTCCCGGCAGCCGGTGCGTGAAGCGTTTATTAAGCTTGCGGAAAACGGTCTGATTCAGATCCGTCCCCAGCGCGGCAGTTACGTGAATAAAATTTCACTTTCTCAGGTTCGCAACGGATGTTTCGTTCGTCAGGCCATTGAATGCGCGGTGGCGCGTCGTGCTGCAACACTTATCAACGACAACCAATGTTACCTGCTGGAGCAGAATCTGCATCAGCAGCGTATAGCGATTGACCGTAAACAGCTGAATGACTTCTTCCAGCTCGATGATGAATTCCACCAGAAACTGGCGCAGATTGCGGATTGCCAGCTCGCCTGGGACACTATCGAAAACATCAAAGCCACCATCGATCGCGTGCGGTATATGAGTCTCGATCACGTCTCGCCACCGGAAATGTTGCTCCGACAGCATCACGATATTTTCAGCGCGCTCGAAAAACGCGACCCGGACGCTGTGGAAAAAGCAATGACGCTGCATCTGCAGGAAATTAGCGAATCGGTGCAGCTTATCCGTCAGGAAAATAGCGAGTGGTTTAGCGAAGAGTAACATTCGCCACCCCTTACGGGTGCGGCGAGTCATGCGTTCTCCTGCCCGGTTTTATTCCATCCAATGACGTTCGCGCTATATTCCCCTCTCTGCGATCGCTGCTCCTGCGAAATAAAGAAAAAAGTGTGAGTTTGATCAAAAACAAAAAACTGACCTGCGGACAGGCGTATTTATATGCCCCGTGAACGGCGTACCTGAAATAACGCCGTAACAACCAGGTTAGAGAGGAGAAAATACCATGATGACATACGACCGTAACCGCAATGCAATCACTACTGGCAGCCGCGTCATGATTAGTGGCACAAACCAGTTCGGCGTGATTAAAGCGATCCACAGTGACGGCCTCAATGCCGAGCAGGTGCGTCGTAGTAAAACCGTGGAAGTGGAAGGATGCGAAGGTAAGTTCGAACCGATTGAGCTGATTCGTCTGGGGATGCACTAACCTGTGTCCCTGCATGCCGCCGCGAACGGCGGCATGTGCTGAACTACCGTTGCGACACGAACTGCGCCACGGTCGCTTTGGCGCCCTTCTGCAGTAACGTCTGATATGCCTTCATCACCGCATCCACAAAGTCAGCGTCCTGCGGTAACGCTTTACCGAAGATAGCCTCAATGCCGAGCAGCGCATGCACCCGGCTTTCCCCTTCTGCACTGCCCTTCACCGCCGCCTGAATGACCGCCAGCTGCGGATCGCTCACCTCAATGGCCTTGCCCTGCTCATCCACGCCGCCGACATAGCGCATCCAGCCTGCGACACCCAGCGCCAGCAGCGGGAAAGGCTTCCGGTGCGCCAGATGCCAGCGCACGGAATCAAGCATCCGCTGCGGGAGCTTCTGGCTACCGTCCATCGCGATTTGCCACGTGCGGTGACGCAGGGCCGGGTTGCTGTAGCGGGCGATCAGCAGATCGGCATAGCGACCTAAATCGACGCCTTTCACTTTCAGGGTTGGCGCCTGTTCGCCGATCATCAGCGCGTGCGCGGCGACGCGGTAGTTCTCGTCTTCCATACACTCGTTGATATGTTGATACCCGGCCAGATACCCCAGATACGCCAGGAACGAGTGGCTGCCGTTGAGCATGCGCAGCTTCATCTCTTCAAACGGAATGACGTCAGCGACCAGCTCGGCACCGGCTTTTTCCCACTCAGGACGACCGGCGACAAAGTTATCTTCTATTACCCACTGGCGGAACGGTTCGCAGGCCACCGCTGCAGGATCGCGAACGCCGGTCAGTTGCTCGATTTTATCCAGCGTATCGGGCGTGACCGCGGGCACGATGCGATCCACCATCGTTGACGGGAAGGTGACGTGGGTTTCGATCCAGTCCGCCAGCTCAGCGTCAACCGCCCGGGCGTAAGCGCAGGTGACGCTGCGCATCACATGGCCGTTCTCCGGCATGTTGTCGCACGACATCACGCTAAATGCCGGCAGACCCGCCGCTTTGCGGCGCGACAGCGCTTCCACCACCACACCCGGCGCGGATTTTGGCTGGTGCGGGTTTTGCAGGTCGGCGACGATAAACGGGTGATCGAGCATCAGTTGTCCGGTCGAGGGGGAATGGCAGTACCCTTTCTCGGTGATGGTCAGTGAGACAATCGCCACCTGCGGTTCGCACATTGCTGCCAGCACGCTCTCCAGCCCGTCAACCTGCGCATGCAGCGCCTTTTTGACTACGCCAACCACGCGGGAGGTCCATGCATCGGCGGACATTTCTGCCACCGTATAGAGGTTATCCTGCGCGTTGAGATCGGCGATCTGCTGCTCGCCGCCAATCAGGTTAACCTCGCAGTAGCCCCAGTCGCTGCCCTGTTCTGCCGCGAGTATGTCGGCATACACCGCCTGATGCGCCCGGTGAAAGGCGCCAAACCCTAAATGAACGATGCGTGCTTTGAGGCTGTCGCGATCGTACTGAGGCAGCGTCGCGTGGGCCTGCAATAACTTGTTTTCCATGATTAAGACTCGTTAATTAGAACGCTGTGGAGCGCTGCCGCATGTTGTTAAACGGCAGCGCCTGCTGACTACACCAACTAGAATGGCAGTTGGGGTAAACCATAACTGCCATCAACCATACTGATACTGCCGTTTGAGGTTTTGATTTATATTAACTTTTGCGCACGTGGTGTGACATAAAGACAAAGTTGTGTGATATCTCACGAAAGATATAAACCACTAACGCCGCGAGGAGAGCGCTCCGTAACCAACAGTCTCTTCTGGCACCGTCTCCGCCGCGTCTTGCACCGCGCTCAAATCACGGTCGCGCACCTCTGGCATCAGGATTGCCGAGACCAGCCCGATCGCGGAATAGGCCACCAGCATGGCAACAATCGGCCACCAGGAGCCGGTCATATTACAGAAGATCCCCGCCAGCACCGGACCAAAACCTACTGCCACCAGCCCCCCCGCCTCTTTTGAGATAGCCATGCGGGTAAAGCGATTTCGCGAGCCAAACATCTCCGCCATGGTGATATTTTCCAGCGCAAACAGCCCCAGTACGGCGAAATTGTGGATAACGATGATCGAGAGCATGATCGTCCCCGGCGCGTAGCTCTTGTCAACGATGATCGACAGCATCGGATACGCGAGAAGAATGGCGGAGATATTGAGGATTATGTACGGCAGCCGGCGGCCCACTTTATCGGAAAGCCAGCCCAGCAGCGGAATGGAGATAAACCCAAGAATGGAGCTGATCATCAGCGCATCGGTCGGGATGGCTTTATTGAACAGCAGTGTCTGAACCAGATAACCCGCCAGGAACGTCTGAATCAGGCCTGAATTCCCCGCCTGTCCAAAGCGCAGGCCGGTCGCCAGCCAGAAGGATTTGCTTTTCAACATCGAGCCCAGCGAGGTGTCCGGCATCGCGGTTTCGTCGTCGTTGACTTTCTCAAACACCGGGCTCTCTTTCAGGTTCATACGGAGCCAGATGGCAAAGATCATCACCACAACGCTTGCGAGGAACGGCACGCGCCAGCCCCAGGCGAGCAGCTGTTCGCGGTCAAGGGCGAAGAACATAATGGCCCAGATAGCCGTTGCGCTCAGCGTCCCGCAGTTGGTGCCCATCGCCACCAGCGAGGAGATAATGCCGCGTTTACCTTTCGGCGCGTACTCCGCAAGCATCGTCCCCGCTCCGGAGATCTCCGCCCCGGCACCCAGTCCCTGAATAATGCGTAGCGTCACCAGCAGAACGGGGGCGAAAATTCCTATCTGGGCATAGGTCGGCAGGACGCCAATCAGCGTGGTGCAGATCCCCATCATGGTAATGGTGATAAACAGCACCTTCTTACGGCCAATGCTGTCGCCCATTCGTCCGAAGATAAAGGCCCCAACGATGCGCGCAATATAGCCTGCGCCGTAGGTGCCCATCGCCAGGATCAGCGCCATCGCGGCGGATTGTTCCGGGAAGAAGATCTCATGGAAAACCAGGGCGGCTCCCAGCGAGTAAAGCTGGAAGTCCATAAATTCGAGCGCGGTGCCCAGCCAGCCGGAAACGGCGGCTTTCACCAGATCGGAGGTGGTTCTTTGAGGTTGTACTTGCGTCATAATGGCTATCTCTGAAAGGTAAGATGCGTACCACTTAGCGCCTGTCTGCGCAGGCGCTTAACCGCGTAAATGATTATTGCCCGAACGTGAGCAAGACTTTGCAACACTGCCGCTGGTCTTTTTCAAACAGTTCAATGGCGTCTGTAACGTGGTGATAGTCAAAGGTATGGGTGATCAGTTTTTCCGGGTCGATCAGCCCTTTTTCCAGCCAGTCGATGACGACCGGGAATTTGTTGGCATTCAGGCGCGAGGAGGAGATCGCCAGCTCTTTGCCGGTAATGCCCTGCTGCACAATCTGGCTCGGCTCGCTGGAGAAGCCCATCAGCACAATGCGCGCCGCCGGAGAGGCCAGGGTTATCGCTTCCTGCAGAATCGACGGATGACAGGCAGCATCAATGATTAACGTCGGCCTGATCCCTTTTTCGTCCAGCGCGACCTGCAACGACTGCTCGCCGTTATTGAAGACCCAGTCCGCGCCGCTGCGCTGCGCCATTGCAAGGCGTTCATCTATACGGTCAACCACGATAACCTGCTTCACCTTATAGACGCCCTTCAGCGCCTGTACGGTGACCAGCCCCATCGGGCCTGCGCCATAGATCAGCGCAACGTCCTGTTCAGTGGGGTTGGCCTGCCCCGTCACGTTGGCGGCAATGGTGAAGGGCTCAACCATGACGGCATGGTTATCCGGGATCGCATCCGGAATGGGCCAGGCATTTTTAGCGGGCACTGTCGCATATTCGCTAAAACCGCCGTCACGGTGTACGCCCAGTACCACCAGCGAGGTGCAGACGTTCGGTTTTCCGACGGAGCACGGATAGCAGTGCCCGCAGCTGATCACCGGGTCGACGGAGACGCGCTGGCCCAGGCGGGCGCTGTCGACACCCTCGCCCACGGCGTCGATCACGCCGAAAAACTCATGGCCGATCACGCGCGGATACTTCGCAAACGGGTTGTGCCCGCGGTAGATGTGGCTGTCTGAACCGCAGATGCCGGCCAGCCGGATGTTAACGCGGACTTCACCTGCGCCCGGCTCCGGGAGAGGACGCTCTTCAAGCACCAGTTCGTTCGGCTGTTGAATCACTACGCTTTTCATCGTTAGCTCCTCCATTACCAGTTCCACAGCGTACCGTCTTCGAGACGGGCCACCGGCAGATAGGCCGGATCGTAGGGGTATTTCGCGGCCAGTTTTTCATCAAATTCGATGCCCGATCCCGGCTTGTCGCCCGGATGCATATAGCCGTTATCGAAACGCCAGCTGTGCGGGAAGACTTCCAGCATCTGTTCGGAGTAGCCCATATACTCCTGTACGCCAAAGTTCGGCACCCACAGGTCGAAATGCAGCGCGGCGGCATGACACACAGGCGACAGATCCGATGGGCCATGTGAACCGGTACGGACCTGGTAGAGCGAGGCGAAGTCCGCGATGCGACGCATCCCGGTGATCCCGCCCGCATGGGTAAGGGTGGTACGGATATAGTCGATAAGCTGCTCTTCAATAAGCTGCTTGCAGTCCCAGATGCTGTTAAACACCTCGCCCACCGCAATCGGCGTGACGGTGTGCTGGCGGATAAGGCGGAAGCAGGCCTGGTTTTCCGCAGGCGTAGGGTCTTCCATCCAGAACATGCGGAATTCTTCAATGCTCTTGCCAAAACGGGCCGCTTCAATCGGCGTCAGGCGGTGATGCATGTCGTGCAGAAGATGTTCATTAAAGCCGAACTGGCTGCGCACCGCATCGAACAACTTCGGCGTGAAATCGAGGTATTTCTCGGTGGACCAGAGCTGCTCTTCCGGCCAGTCGCCTTTGGTCGCAGGCTCGTAGGCCAGCCCTTTCCCTTTGGCCATGCCGTAGGTCGTTTTCATGCCCGGCACGCCGCACTGCACGCGGATCGCCCTGAAGCCCATCTCTTTATGCCGGGCGTAATCTTCCAGCACGTCATCAATGGTGTGCCCGGTGGTGTGGCAGTAGACCATGACCCCTTCCCGGGACGCGCCGCCCAGCAGCTGGTACAGGGGCATGTTGGCGGCTTTGGCTTTGATGTCCCACAGCGCCATATCCACCGCGGAGATGGCCGACATGGTGACCGGGCCGCGCCGCCAGTAGGCGCCTTTATAGAAAAACTGCCAGATATCTTCAATGCGGTGCGCATCGCGGCCAATCAGCTGAGGGCACAGGTGATCTTTCAAATAAGAGGCCACGGAAAGTTCGCGTCCGTTCAGCGTGGCATCGCCCAGACCGACTATCCCCTCATCAGTGGTGATTTTAAGGGTGACAAAGTTACGTCCCGGACAGGTCACAAATACTTCAGCCCCGACAATCTTCATAATTCCTTTCCTTACATCGCGTGTTGTGATGTGGGAAATTTACGCAACTGAGCTACTACCATACAAGTATGATTATCAAAATATCCGCGAAGGATCACAAAACTGGGGCGCTCAGGCGCGCCCCCATCCTGCGACAATAATCAGCATGCCGCAAAGGGCGATCAGCGCCCCGGCCCAGTCGTATGCGCTGAGTTTGACGCCATCTACCACCCGTAACCACAGCAGCGCGGTGCAGACATAAACACCGCCGTACGCCGCATAGACGCGACCGCTGGCCGCCGGATGCAACGTTAATAACCAGACAAACAGCGCCAGCGCGACCCCGGCCGGGATCAGCAACAGTGCGCTTCCCCCCTTCTTCAGCCAGAGCCAGGGCAGGAAGCAGCCGATGATTTCGCACAGCGCGGTGGCAAAAAAAAGCAGCGTTGTTTTGAGCATGTTTCACTTCAGGTGAGGATCCATTTAGACATGATACCTGATGATGCCCTTTACTTTTCCATACTTGCCCCGCGGGTATGCCGTCATTTCGCTTTAGTGTAGAATCTGTACGGGGTAACTTGATTATCTGCACCCATTTAAAAGGAAACGCTATGACCACATTAAGCAAACGCCTTTGTCTGACAGCCCTGCTGGCGCTGTCATCGTTCGCCTTTGCCGCCTCTGCGACAGCGGAAACCAGCAAACTCATCGTTGAGTCTGGTGACAGCGCGCAAAGCCGCCAGAACGCCGCCATGGACAAAGAACAATGGAATGACACCCGCAGCCTTCGCCAGAAGGTCAACAAACGTGCCGAAAAAGAGTGGGACAAAGAAGATGTCGCCTTTGATGCGCGCGATAAGTGTCAGCAAAGTGCAAACGTCAACGCCTACTGGGAGCCTAATACCCTGCGCTGCCTGGATCGCCGCACAGGCCGTACGGTAGCCCCATAATGTCGGCGCCCTGTGACGTAAAACTTCGTCCGCTGGAGCGTGAAGACCTGCGCTTTGTCCACCAGCTCGACAACAATGCCAGCGTGATGCGCTACTGGTTTGAAGAGCCCTACGAGGCGTTTGTCGAGCTGTCCGATCTTTACGACAAGCACATTCACGATCAGAGTGAGCGTCGTTTTGTGGTGGAGTGCGAAGGCGAAAAAGCCGGTCTTGTGGAGCTGGTTGAGATCAACCACGTTCACCGCCGGGCGGAGTTCCAGATCATTATTTCCCCTGAGCATCAGGGTAAAGGCCTTGCCTCACGGGCGGCGAAGCTGGCAATGGATTACGGATTCAACGTTCTGAATCTCTACAAGCTTTACCTGATTGTGGACAAAGAGAACGAGAAAGCGATCCATATCTACCGCAAGCTGGGCTTTATGGTGGAAGGCGAGCTGATTCACGAGTTCTTTATCAACGGTGAATACCGTAACACCATCCGCATGTGCATTTTCCAGCATCAGCACCTGGCCGGGCACAAACCGTCAGGCGCCAGCCTGCTGAAACCGACCGCGCAGTAACCTGCGCGGTTTTATTCTCAGTAGTATTCAATCGTATTTTTGATGGTGTATTTGCGCTCAACGGCGGGCTTGACGCTATCGTCCGTGATGATCAGGTCGCAGCTTACCGGGTTGTTGTGTCGGTCGTAGTCGCAGCTCTGCTTCACGTTACCCAGCGGTTTGTCGTTCAGCATGCTGACTGCCGAGTAGTCCATTCTTTTGCGCAGATCCTTAGACGGTGTCGACTGGACGGACAGATGCTGATCCCCGGAAATGGTGGTTTTGCCCAGCGGGTAGCCATCGGCATCGTAGCGATACTTCACTTCCATCTCTTTGCCGTGGGCCGCCACCACAAACCCGTTGTCGTCGGTATCCCACGTCACTCCGGCTGACGGCAGTTCGGCCAGCTGGCATTTCCCCTGCAGCTTCACTTTTCGCTGCTGGGTTTCCGCATCAAGGTAGTAATTGGCATCCAGTACCAGCGCCACGCCGGTATTGGCCTCCAGGTCGTGCAGCTCCAGCGTATCAAAACACCCTTCTGCCGATACGGTGCCGGTGACCCGTTTGGACACTTCGCCCTTTTCGTTGAACAGAGTCTGGGTAAAGTCTTTAACCGGGCCGCGCAGGGGATCGAAATCAAACTCGTTGGAAAAACTCGCCATCTCCGGCGTAAACGACAGCGGCGCGGAGTTGTTATCGCATCCCACCAGTGCTGCTGCCAGTAGCGTTATCGCTGCGTATTTCTTCACATTCATTTCCGTACAGGGAGATTATTCCCAATCATATTAGCAAATACAGTTGTTTACACGAAGCCTGCTAAAATTAATCTCTACACAGAGAAAAGGAGCTACAGATGAAACGGTTACCCTGGATTACCGCCCTGCTGTTAATGAGTGCCTCAACGGCCGCACTGGCGGCACCGGATTCCTGCGAGCGTGTGAAAAGCGACATTCAGCAAAAAATCATCAACAACGGCGTGCCGGAGTCCGGTTTTACGCTGAACATTGTACCGAACGATCAGGCCGACCAGCCGGATGCACAGGTGGTGGGTCATTGCGCTAACGATACCTTTAAAATCCTTTATACCCGCACAGGCAGCGGATCGGCGGCAGGTAGTCAGGACTCCACGCCGACTGAACCGCAGTAATTTGCCTGCAATTCCCGTTGATTTGATGAGGATTAAGATCTAATCCCCCCAAATCAGTAACACTCACCCCATCATTAGCCCGGTTGTAATAACGGGAAAAATAATACGCAATTATAATGATGGGGTGAGCCATGTCCGATAGTGAACATCACGGCGGAATTAGCCGTCGAACACTCGTAAAATCTACAGCCATTGGTTCTCTGGCGCTTGCCGCCGGCGGTTTGTCGTTGCCCTTTGGCGTGAAACGTGCCGCCGCGGCCGTGCAAAACGCCATGAACGCTGCCGAAGATAAAGTGGTCTGGGGCGCCTGCTCGGTTAACTGCGGCAGCCGCTGTGCATTGCGTCTGCACGTCCGTGACGACGAAGTGTACTGGGTTGAAACGGATAATACCGGTGACGATATTTACGGTAACCATCAGGTGCGCGCCTGCCTGCGCGGACGTTCTATTCGCCGCCGCATTAATCATCCTGACCGTCTTAACTACCCGATGAAACGGGTGGGTAAGCGCGGTGAAGGCAAATTCGAGCGCATCACCTGGGACGAAGCCCTCAATACCCTCACTGCCAGCCTGAAAGACGTCGTGGCCAAATACGGCAACGAAGCGGTTTACATCAACTACTCTTCCGGCATTGTCGGCGGCAATATTACCCGTTCCTCCCCTTATGCTTCACTGGTGGCGCGCCTGATGAACTGCTACGGCGGTTTCCTGAGCCACTACGGCACCTACAGCACGGCACAAATCGCCTGTGCGATGCCCTACACCTACGGCAGCAACGACGGCAACAGCACGTCTGACATCGAAAACACCAAGCTGGTGGTGATGTTTGGCAATAACCCGGCGGAAACGCGCATGAGCGGTGGCGGGATTACGTACTATCTGGAGCAGGCTCGCGAGCGATCCAATGCGCGCATGATCGTCATCGACCCGCGCTACACCGACACCGCCGCTGGCCGCGAAGATGAATGGATCCCCATCCGTCCGGGTACCGATGCCGCGCTGGTAGCCGGTATTGCGTGGGTATTGATCGCCGAAAACCTGGTCGACCAGCCGTTCCTGGATAAATACTGCGTGGGCTATGATGAAAAAACGCTGCCGGAAGGCGCACCCGCTAACGGCCACTACAAAGCGTATATTCTCGGTCAGGGCGATGACAAGACCGCGAAAACCCCTGAGTGGGCTTCCCGCATTACGGGCATACCCGCCGATCGCATTGTTAAGCTTGCCCGTGAAATCGGCTCCGCCAAACCGGCTTACATCTGCCAGGGTTGGGGACCCCAGCGCCAGGCAAACGGTGAACTGACCGCCCGCGCGATCGCGATGCTGCCTATCCTCACCGGAAACGTGGGGATCAACGGCGGTAACAGCGGCGCGCGTGAGTCGACATACACCATCACTATCGAACGTATGCCGCTGCCGGACAACCCGGTCAAAACGCAAATTTCCTGCTTCAGCTGGACGGATGCCATCGCTCGTGGACCGGAAATGACCGCCCTGCGCGACGGCGTGCGCGGGAAAGATAAGCTGGACGTGCCGATTAAGTTCATCTGGAACTACGCGGGCAATACCCTCATCAACCAGCACTCCGATATCAATAAAACCCACGATATCCTGCAGGATGAAAGCAAGTGCGAAATGATTGTCGTCATCGACAACTTTATGACCTCATCGGCGAAATATGCCGATATCCTGCTGCCGGATCTCATGACCGTTGAGCAGGAAGACATCATTCCGAACGATTACGCCGGGAACATGGGCTACCTGATTTTCCTCCAGCCTGTGACCGCGCCGAAGTTTGAGCGCAAGCCCATCTACTGGATCATGAGTGAAGTGGCGAAACGCCTTGGACCGGATATTCATCAGAAATTCACCGAAGGACGGACGCAGGCGCAGTGGCTGCAGTATCTGTATGCCAAAATGCTCGAAAAAGACCCCACTCTGCCCTCCTATGACGAGCTAAAAAAAATGGGCATTTATAAGCGCAAAGATCCGAACGGGCACTTTGTGGCCTATAAAAAATTCCGCGAGAACCCGGAGGCCAATCCGCTGAAAACGCCGTCGGGCAAGATTGAAATTTACTCCAGCAAACTCGCGGAGATTGCCGCCACCTGGGAGCTGGAAAAAGATGAAACCATCAGCCCGCTGCCCGTCTACGCCTCGACCTTTGACGGCTGGGACGCGCCCGAACGCGAGCAGTTCCCGCTGCAGCTGTTTGGCTTCCACTTCAAAGCCCGTACCCACTCAAGTTATGGCAACGTCGACGTGCTGAAAGCGGCCTGTCGGCAGGAGGTATGGCTTAACCCGGTCGATGCCGAAAAACGCGGCATTAAGAACGGCGATACGGTGCGCGTCTTTAACGAACGCGGCGAGGTGCGAATTGAAGCGAAAGTCACACCGCGCATCATGCCCGGCGTGAGCGCCATGGGCCAGGGCGCCTGGCACGACGCCAGTATGAGCGGCGATCGTATTGACCACGGATCATGCATCAATACCCTGACCACGCACCGCCCGTCGCCGCTGGCAAAAGGCAACCCGCAGCACACCAATCTGGTGCAGATCGAAAAGGTTTAGCACGATCGTGGTTTCTTAAACAGTCAGTATTCATGGTTAACACAGCCGCGCGGGCGCAATCCGCGCGAGCAAGGAAGGTTTAATGAAAGACGTCACACCGCGTGAATCGTTCGCGTTCAGCGCCCGCGTACTGGGCGCGCTGTTTTATTTTTCACCCGACAGCGAGCAGGCCGCGCCGCTGGTGCAGGCCCTTACCGCGGGTGAATGGGTTCAGGACTGGCCGCTGCCACCGGAAACGCTGCAGCCCATTGCCGAAACCTTTGCCGCCCCAGCCGATGAGCCGCTGACAGACGCCTGGCAACGGCTGTTTATTGGCCCTTATGCCCTGCCCGCACCGCCGTGGGGCTCCGTCTGGCTGGACCGAGAATCGGTGCTGTTTGGCGACTCGACCCTCGCGCTGCGCCAGTGGATGCGAGAAAACGGCATTGCTTTTGAGATGCAGCAAAATGAACCGGAAGATCATTTCGGTACCCTGCTGCTGCTGGCAGCGTGGCTGGCCGAGAATGGCCGCGAAGCGGAGTGCGATCGGCTCCTGGCCTGGCATCTGCTGCCGTGGAGTACCCGTTTCCTCTCGGTGTTTGTCGACAACGCCGGGCATCCGTTTTATACCGCGCTGGGCAAGCTCGCGCAGCTGACGCTGGCGGACTGGCGTTCCGCGTTGCTTGTTCCGGTTGCGGAAAAGACGCTGTATCGCTAAGGGGTACGGCTTGCTCGCAACTGGCGGGCAAGCCTGGGTTTGGTTTATACCTCTCCACCCGATTCACTCGCACTCTCTTTGCTTTGAATGAACCGAAGTGCCAGATAGAGGTCTGGTGCCAGAATCATGTCATCATCATTCATTGTTGGCCGGCTGTCTTTAAACCAGCGCGTTAATTCTGTTTTCCTGCCCGCAAGAATTAACGTAACCTGCCGAGCTTTCAGGTCGCGCTTCAACTCATTTATGGTTGCCAGAACACTGATGTCTGAATAGGTGAAGCAAGCCACGGCATCAATAATCACCCATTTAGGCTGTAATGCTGCACCATCAACTAAGTTCAAAACCCGGCGTTTAAAATAAGCCACATTAAAATAGGTCAACGGTGAGTTAAACCGATACATCAGCACGCCCGGGACCATTTTAATATCGGTGGTATTACCTAATGAGTGAATCATGCCATCTTCGTCAGTGCCCAGTAAGTGCTCGGAGGGACGAAAGACGGTACGCAGGAACTGTAACAGGCCAAGCAACACCGCGAGGCCGATACCCTGGATAACGCCGATAATTAACACACAGCCAAACGTGAAGAAGGCCAGGCGAAAGGCCTGTTTATTTCGCCGTCTCAGGTTCCAAAGCCCACGTAAATCAATCAATGACCACGATGCATACATTAGAACAATCCCTAACGCCGAAACCGGAATAAACTGCAGTGGCTGAGTGAAAAATACCACGACGATACCGATGATTAAGGCGGCGACCACGGAAACCAGCTGGCTTTTCCCCCCAACGGAATCATTCACCGCGGTCCGGGAATCGGCCCCACTGATAGCAAACCCCTGAGATAATCCCGCCATCAGGTTCGCAATACCCAGCGCCCGGAACTCGGCATCCGCGTTAATTTCATAGCCATTTTTCGCGGCGAAACTGCGGGCGGTCAGCATCAGGCTGACAAAGCTGACCAACGCCAGGTTCAGCGCCGGGATCACCAAATCACGCATCGGACCAGGCTGGAACGTCTCCCAGTGAACAACGGGTAAACCAGGCTGGAAACCGTCTCCCCCAATGGTGGCAATACCGTACTGTTGTGCAGATGTCCCCCAGACCAGTAACGTTGTCAGAACAATGGCAATCAAAGGTGCGGGCCAGTGGCTGCGGTACGTTTTGATAGCCATTAAAATAGCGAGCGTTAAAAGTGATATTCCTGCGGTTAAAAAATGGCTGTCTGAAATGCGGCCTGGCAAGGCGATGATTTTCTCGATCACCTGCGCTTCATCAAGCTTGATCCCTAAAACCTTGCCGATTTGCCCGACAATAATCGTCACGGCTACGCCATTCAGCAAACCGGTAAGAATGGGATGAGAAAGCAGATCGGCAAGCGCGCCGAGGCGAAATTTACTGGCAAGCAGGCACCATCCGCCCATCATCAACGTCATGACGATCGTCAGTTGCCAGTGCAGTTCAGGATTTCCCGCCGAAAGAGGAAACACCACGGCCGCAATCACCGCACAGGTTGTGGCATCAGGGCCCACAATAAGCTGACGTGAAGAGCCAAACAGTGCATACGCTATCATCGGTAAAACGCAGGAGTACAGCCCGACTATGGCCCCAACACCCGCCAGCTCCGCATAAGCAATCGCAACCGGTAGCGCGACAGCCGCAACGGATAACCCGGCTTTAACATCATGTTTTAGCCAGCTTTTATCGTAGGCTAACAAATTTTGCAGGCCCGGCATGTAGCTTAAAAAATACTTTCCGAACACGTTATTCTCCGGAGATTAGTACTAATCACGTAATGTTGGCACACTTCTGGGAAAGGCTATGGTATTTAAATGCTGCGGTGCTGCAAGGCGGGGACGAATTGGTGGGGCCGACAGTCAGAAGGTCAGCTTTTCGCTGACAGAAGACCTTCAGTACCAATAAATTCGTTTAGTGCCAAGAGCGGACGTCTCGGAAATCTATTCAAGTAGGATAATTTAGTAAACAACTACAATACCAATATGTTTGTCCGTTTTGTAACTGAGAAACATCCTCCTGCCATAACTGGCTTAAACATGTCATAAAACTCTATCAACGAGAAAATAAATATCACCTTTTTTCATTAGATATAATCAACACTGGATTTCTATACTAAAAACGTTCATTCATCCGAATGATCAATATATTAATCACGCACTGATAGCATTTATTTCTACAGAAAAACAAGTCGAAAGAGTTCTTTTAAAAGGTATAGGATATATCGGCATTTCAATACTATTTATTTTTATTGATAATCCAATCGCAATATAAGGCAATGCAAATAAGGGGGAGAGTCATAATGCAACTGAATGAACTAAAAATCAACGAGAAGGATGCCGCAGGGATTGTGGTAGTTGATATTTATACTGTCAATGTGCCTCTTTATGCCGTGTATCGTACCGCAGTGCGCGTTATGGTGCAGTTTGCCGACGATCAAGCTACCGCTGTGTTGCAGCGCAAACAGTTGGCTGCTCTGGCTGCGTTGCGTGGGCAAATTAATGGCCTCATTGATGGCTGGTACAACAGTAACAGTACGGAGCTTAAAAACAGGGCTGAGCATCTGGATCGGCGTGTTGCTGATGCGCTGATCACCGCGCTTGAAGGCGATATCCCCAATGCTTCAGAAATACTCACCGAAATTCGTAATGAAGTGATTGCTGACCGTAAATCACGAGCACGTTTTCTTTATCTTATTTCGGCATCAATCGCCTCGCTGGCTGTGGCTTTTATTCTCTTCATCATTTGTCTATTTCGCCATCAACCAACGATAGAGTACGGTATTGTCGGGGGCATATTGGGAGCCTTCTTTTCTATCAGTATAGGTATTCGCTCCCGCACTATTCGCACAGATCTCCACTGGCGTGATAATACCAGCGACGCTGTTCTTCGTATCGCCGTTGGGATGATCGCTGGTTTAGTCATCGTCTGCTTTTACCGTCTTGGGCTAGTTAACATCCTGCAATTTCCTAAACCAATATCGCAAATCCCATGGATGCCTAATTTCATATTAGGTTTCCTCGGAGGTTTCACGGAGCGAATGATTCCGGACCTGCTAGCCAGAATCGGCTCAGAGAGCAGTAACGACAGTAAGGGACTTGATGCTGCGGTTATAGCAAGCAAAGGGCCGTCGAATGCTGCGGCTGCGTCGACTGCTTCTGCCGCCATCACTGCAGTGGCAGTAACAGCGAATGCCGAACTTAATGCCGAAGACACTATTGATTCTTGCCTGTGTGATGCTCATCCAGTGGAAGGAGAGGAAGTTACGCGGGATGAAGATTTGCCAGCCGCGACAGGAGGCGTCACTAGTGAAAATATCACGCCAGCACCGCTGGCCTCACAATAAGGGGAGCTAAAATCATGGCCTATTCTCTCACATGGCTTCCAGATGTCCTGGAAGCAGCAGGTCTGAAGGTTGCTGAATGCACAGGCTGGCGGACGCGTGGCCGCGGAGACGTCGGTACGATCCGCGGTGTCATTTGTCATCATACTGCGGGAGCGCCACAAGGCGTAATGCCTAGTCTCAATACCCTGATTAACGGGCGAGCTGCATCGGCAAATGCTAAAGCGCTAGCAGGCCCACTAGCGCAACTTGGGTTAGCGCGAGACGGTACGCTCTTTATTGTGGCCGCAGGTCGTGCCAACCATGCAGGCGTGGGCAGTTGGCAAAGCATTGATACGGGTAATACAAATTTTATTGGCATCGAGGCTGAAAATACAGGCATCGGTGAACCCTGGCCTGATGTACAACTTGATGCGTATTACCGTGCTGTTGCGGCAATCCTCAAATATATCGGAGCACCAGAAACTATGGTATGTGGCCATAAAGAGTATGCGCTGCCTAAAGGGCGTAAGAACGACCCGACGCTGGATATGGCCGTTTTTCGTAATCAAGTCGGTCAAATCATGCGTGGCACTGCACAGGTGCGCCCCGCGATTCCTGCCATGGATGCCAGTGGAAGAGCCACACTTCGCCGTGGCACTAAAGGTGAACTGGTTAAACAGATTCAGTTCACCATTGGAATTTATGATGATGGTATTTTCGGCTCAAATACTGAGGCGGCGGTGCGTGTTTTTCAGCGTAATCACGCACTGGTACCGGACGGTATTGTCGGCCCGAAAACCTGGTATGAACTCACTAGATTGGAGACATTGTCAACGGGACAACAAGCAACAACTGCGCCTTCCGACATGGGAAAATATACGCCTAATCAGGCATGTATTGACCTTATCAAGCATTTTGAAAGCTGTGAATTAGAAGCTTATCCTGACCCTGGCAGCGGTGGAGAACCCTGGACAATCGGCTGGGGGAGCACGGGACCCGATATTAATAAGGGAACTCAATGGACACAGGCTGAGTGTGATGCTCGCTTTGAGAGTGATCTCATGAACTACGGGAGTAAAGTGGCAGCGCTACTGGGCAACGCGCCGACCTCTGGGAACCAATTCGGCGCGTTGACAAGCTTTGCTTACAACGCAGGTTTACATGCTCTTGCAGAATCAACATTGTTGCGCAAGCACAAGGCAGGCAATTTTGAGGGGGCTGCTGAGGAGTTTGGCCGTTGGATCTATGGCTCCGGAAAACTATTGCCTGGCCTGGTCCGTCGCAGGACTGCGGAAGCGCAATTGTATCGCACCTCTTGAAACCCTAAAAAACTTGTCGGAATGTCTCAGGGCATGAATCGGACGTTTCGACTAGTGAATTTCAAGTAAATAAAACGCTGTTATGGAGCGTGATTTACTATATAGATGCCTGAAATTTTATCGCGCACTAAAACACAGCAATCTTCAACTAAATCTCATGCCTGAATGGGTCAGGGCTGACGAGTGCAAGTGCGGTGTTTGCACAAATGCCAATCATGCCAACTAGCCTCACATCATCGGCTTTTTTTAAATCATGTTGACCATTAAGTGCTGGCACTGAAGTTCTGCATACAGTCGCCCTCTTCAGGTTGCAGTTAACCCGCCGTCCTCAGTCCGACAACAGCCCGAATCCCTCCCCCAACCATCCACGCTATACATATAAAATCATGGCAGATACGCGGTTCCTGATGTTAATTCACTCATTTATCTCCCTCAATATGCGCAATAGTCATTACATTCTGCTGAGATTGCTTCAGGATCGGGCTAACGCGCAGGCTGATTTCAGCACTGTCGCTGGCATGTAATTTATACTGATTTATCCCGTAAGGCGGCGTTAGCCCTTGTAGCCAACTGTCGTGTACAAACATAATGGGGTCATCTTTATTTTGCTGCATGATGTGAGCAATACCTTGCAGTACCTCTTCTGCCAGCGTCGTCGCTACAATAGTGGTTGGGTTCGCGGTGAGCCGGGCTATTACGTCAGCGGCAATTGCACTGGTGTTGATGGCCGCTTCTAACTGCTTTCCTGCGTTCTGAATGTCCGCGTCAGAATCCAACAACATGATACTGAGGGTGAGAAATTCGCCTGGATTTGCAGGGCCATAAAGTAGTATGGCGTTATCAGGGGTGATTATCTGTTGATAAACTTTGGCTCCAGGAAAAGCGAAATGGCTGACATTCATGCGAATTGCGTTGTCCTTTTTATCCGTAGCAATCACCACAATGTAGGGTTCAAGATGGTTGCCAAAATCAAACGGCTTACGTATCCGCAATGTTGTCATAAATACGGCAATATTATCTTCCAGGGGGTTGAACATAGTGTTACCTCAGCAAGCTGATAAGTGCGAAGGGACAATACTGTTGAGTATTTTCTTTTTTTATCAGCGTTCGATAGCACAAAAGCGTGAAGCACAAAAAATGCCTCGTACTTAATTGGTACAAGATTCGGGATAATACCAGACAACATCCACATCGCCTGATATGGAATGATGCTAGTCTCCATCCATATGGTCCATACAGCATCCCTGACAAAACCCGCCCCGCCATCTTAAGCGGAGCGGCTGATATATGTCGTTAGTGCACGCTTAAAACCCAGGACAGCGCAACCCACACTCAAAAACTGTACGTCACCTTAAGACTCCCCGTAGGCGACGTCTTACGATGCACAATCGGGCTATCGGCAGCATCTCCCGTCAGGTGCGTCACGCCCGCAGCGGCAAGCACGCTCCAGCGCGAGGTGAGCCTGTGGGTCCAGTCAAGATTCAGCGAGTACGCATAAATCCCGGCGCCAGCGTCATGGCGGGCAAACCCGGATGCCGCCGACTGGGCGGCACTGACGCCGTAGTAGGTCTGCATATATTTGTCAGATCCCCAACTGCCGGTCAGCGCCAGCGTGACTGCGTTATTCGGTGAAGTATAGAGCGGGCTGGAAATACCAAAATGCACCGCCTCACCGTTGTCTCTCTCAGAAACCGGGATCTCACCCTGCACCTGCAGATTAAGCCAGTCGGTGACCTTGTAACCCAGACCGGGCACGACGACAGCCGAGCCTTTTATCTCGCCCATGCCACGTAGCTCGTCGCTGCCGGAGCTGATCGAATCGCTGCTCACGTCTTTATCTTTACGGCCTGTGCGGTAGCTGAGCGCTGCGCTGTAATCCAGGTTACCCAGGTTGTTGCCGTAACCGATACCCCGCGTGGTGCCGATAAAAAAGCCGTTGGCCATGGAATAATCCACCACC
This sequence comes from Enterobacter sp. K16B, assembly GCF_020216105.1. Lineage (NCBI taxonomy): Bacteria > Pseudomonadati > Pseudomonadota > Gammaproteobacteria > Enterobacterales > Enterobacteriaceae > Enterobacter > Enterobacter sp. K16B. The sequence continues at coordinate 2,524 of NZ_JAIWJZ010000100.1, read as the reverse complement.
TGAGCCGCACTGACGCGGGTTTTATCCGAACCCGAGTAGCGTGGCGCGACGTCCACCCCGCCCCCCAGAGTTAAGACGTTACCCTGGCTCTGCTCTGCCGCCAGTAGCGGTGTGGCCAGTAACGCCAGCACGACGCCCGGCACGATGTTTTTCAGGCTGCGGCCCGGTAAATGGGGGAACGGATGACGCAGTTCGATGTTTCTCATTAAGGACGTCCTTATGGATGCAAATGATGACGATGAAGCGGTTAAACGCCAGAACGCCCATTTTGAAGCGTGACCCTAAGGTTCTTATGAGCCGAAAATGAAGAAACGCTGAAGCGCGCAGGTGCTGTAAACAGGACAAATTTACTGATACCGTTTTTTTCTTAAGATGTTCTTCATTCACTGCCGATACAGTTACCACTGTGAAAATTCTACTTATTGAAGACGACCTGGATCTCGGCAATGGCGTACGTATCGCCCTCTCCGATCAAGGCTTTGACGTTATATGGGTTCGCCGGAAAGAGGATGCGCTGCATCAGCTTGACGTCTGCGTGCCTGAGCTTGTTTTACTCGACTTAGGGCTGCCCGATGGCGATGGCATGAGCCTGATGACGCGTTTGCGCCAGCAGCTTAAGGGCATCCCCGTTATCATCCTGACGGCGCGAGGAACGCTACAGGATCGCCTGTACGGGCTGGATGCGGGTGCAGACGACTATCTCGTCAAGCCCTTTGTTCTCGCCGAGCTGCTGGCAAGAGTGAGAGCCCTTGCGCGACGCAGTTACGGTTTTGAAAATGAGGCAATAGAAATTCGCGGGCTGTCGCTTCATGTGCCGACGCGTCGCGTGACGGTGAGCGCGCGCCACGTTGACCTGACGGCCAGTGAATACGCCCTGCTTGAAACGCTGATGCTGCGCGCTGACCGCGTGCTAACGCGCCGGTTCCTGGAAGAAAGGATCTTCGGCAATAAAGAAAACCTCAGTAATGCGCTCGACGTGCATATGGGTAATTTGCGGCGAAAAATTGGCGACGGTTACGTGCGAACGGTGCGGGGCGTCGGGTATGTCATTGATACCGTCTCTGTCCAGAGGGTGACCGGTTAATGCGAAACTTTTGGTCCCACCTGCGCCACGCCACGCTGGTGCGGCGAATTATCATCGCCCAGATGCTGTTGCTTACGCTGCTGTGGTGTCTTTTTTTAACCTTCATTCTGTGGGAGGACCTGCGCAGTCCTCCCATCCTCACGGGCAGTAAAACCTACGAAACCCTTTTTACCCTGGTTGAGCGGATGGACGAACGCCCGCAGGATCGCACCGCGGTGCTCGAAGCCTTTAGTCAGGCGCTGCGCGAAGGCTATGGCGGCGGTGAAGATCCCGTGCTGTCGATTAACCTTATCGTGCGCAAGAACAATGCAGTTATTTTTGCCTCCGACGGCGCGCCTGCGGGGATAACAAACACCCGGTTCGGAGAACTGGAGCGCGTGCAGAGTGACGATCGTACCTGGACCAGCCGCACCCTTAAATCCCCTCATTCCGACGTGGAGGTCACCCTCTTCACGCCAGCCAGCGGCTGGAACTTCTTTATCTACCTGAACTCGCGGGGTTACTACATCCTGCCGCTGCTGGTCTGCTTCCCTTTTCTGCTGTTTCCCGCGTGGCTGTCGATCCGCATTGCGATGCGCCCCTGGAACAGGGTGGTCAATGAAATTACGTTACGCACGCCTGACGATCTCTCGCCCCTAAAAGCCGTTCCCAGGCACAGGGAGCTTCGCCAGATGGTGGATGCGATCAATGATTTCCTTGCCAGGGTGCGTGAAAGCGCTGAGCGGGAACGGGTTTTCATTGCCGATGCGGCGCACGAGCTGCGTACTCCCCTCGCAGCGATGCGCATCAACGTGGAGGCGCTGCAGTCCTGGGTCATCAGCGAGAGCCAACAGGAGCTGCTTGCGGGGGTAATTCGCAGCAACAGCCGTGCTGCGCGTCTCGTCAATCAGCTGCTGCTGATGATGCACAGCGAAGCGCGCATTGACACCGAGATGGAGCCAGTACCGCTGACAACACTCATTCAGGAACGCATGGCCGAGCTGGAGCCGTTAGCCTCTGCGCGCAGGATTGAGCTGGAGTTCTTCTCGCAGGATGACATCTGGATCGCGGGCGTCAGGGAACGTCTGGTGTCGCTGATTGATAACCTGATTGAGAATGCGGTGAAGTACAGTCCTGAAGGGGGGCGGATTCAGGTCGACGTACGCGCACTCGATGGCTGCACGCAGCTGCGTGTCTCGGATGCGGGGCCCGGTATTCCGCCTGAACTGCGGGAACGCGTGTTCGACCGTTTTTTCCGCGACCCGAATCAGATGCAAAGCGGAAGCGGTCTGGGGCTTGCCATCGTCAAAGCGGTGGCGCAGCAGCACAACAGCCGCGTTAACCTGAGTCCATCCGCTGAAGGCGGCCTGATGGTGACGGTTGACTTCCCCAACCGCACGTTTAGCTAAACCAGAACAGGGTGTTTGATCGCAAATGCCGCAGATTGCTTCAAAAAAAAAA